>NZ_AWWC01000020.1:0-73412 GCF_000468895.1 Jonquetella sp. BV3C21
AAACAAGACCGCTGCCTCTTTTAACTCAAATAATGCTAAAATAGGCGGCGACTCAAATTATTGCCGCTCGGAGGAACACGTATGGATTGCCATCATAAAGCAACTGAGGAGGATCTTTGAGCTTATGAGGCGCTTCTTTCGCTCGTTTTGGAACAGTCTGATGGGACGCCAGACAGCCCGAGGCGCGGCTCTCGTTTCTATAACTTTTACTGGCCTAGGGAAGGTCCTAGGGTACGGCAGAACGCTGCTCATCGCGTGGCTGTTTGGCGCGTCCGGCGGCGTCGATGCGTTTTATGTCGCGCTGGGTATCCTCTCGTTACTCGTGACGACTGCATCGACGGTTCTGACGTCGACATTGCTTCCTGTGATGGCCAACGCCTCACCTGAGGTCGGTCGGGCATTTTTTGTCCGAATTTGGCGGATCTTCATGGGGGGGACGATCGTCCTACTTCTGGGAATTTCCCTCTTTCCGGGATCGGTTGTCGAATTTTTTGCGCGCAATTTTGACCCTCAGCGGATGCACCAAGCGGCAATCATGCTCCTATGGATGATTCCTTGGACAGTCGGAATGATTCACCAGAGCTTTCTAACAGTCTGGAGCAACCTTCAGGGGAGGTATAGCGTCGTCAGTTCCATTCTGAACATTTGGAACGTTGTTGCCATTGCATTCATGTGGGGGGCTGGAAAATATTGGGGTGAAGTGGCGATTGCCCAAGCGTACAGCCTCTCAATCGTTTTGGTGACGATTTTAATGTGGTTTGTTTTGGCCGACATGCCGATGTCAGCTCAACAAGGCAGTATTCCAAAGGGACTTCGAAGGCAATTTTGGACTGAAGTTCTCATTTGTCTTGGGATTGTGGGCTCAAGCGGACTTTTTCAAGTGGTGGACAGGTATTTTGGGTCTGCGTTGCCTGAAGGCAATATTGCCGCGTTGGGGTATGCGTCAGTAGTCTACACGTTACCGATTCAAGTGCTGGGACCTATTTTTTATGTTTTTCTTGTTAAGTCCAGCAAAGCAAAAACGCTGACAGAGAGTCAAGGTCAGCTTCAGTCGGCTCTGTTGCTTATTTGGGGGTATTTGTTCCCTTGTGGCTGCGTTCTCGCTGTGGCGTCAAAGCCAGTAGTCAGCATATTGTTTGGGCATGGAGCCTTTGGAGCGGACGCAATTGCCCTCACTGCAAAATGTATATCCATGGCTTCCCCGATCATCCCGTTTGCAGCCTGGCAAGGCTTATTATTTCGATATGCACAAGCGCAACACCGTCTGATGTTGATTATGGTTATCAGCTACGTTGGAGTTGTTTTGAACGGCTTTCTCGACTGGCTGTTTCTCCCGTTTTGGGGGGCCCCGGGACTTTGCTTGGCGACATCTCTTGTATGGGGCGCTGTCAGTCTGTCGTATTTACTTATCTTATCGCGGGAGCTTCTAGTTCCAGTAATAAAGCAAGTTTCTTTTTCATCGTGCATTGTACTTGCCATTGCAACGGGATTTTCTCTGATTGGAACTCTTGCTAGCCCATTTCCCTATCTGCTTTTTGCGGGCACTGTAACAGTGGCATACTTTTTCCTTGGTGATTGTTTGGGAATGTTTCCATTTTTGCCAAGTCAGTGGCGTCCTCTTGCACTCATAAAATTTGGGCTTTTGCGTGGGAAGCAGTGATTTAGTTTTCGAGTGATGTATATTGTTTGTAGTATGTCTAAGGTATTTGACAAACTGTTGTGTTATTGCCTAGGAGGTCTAGGATGAAAAAGTTTCTACGGAGGTTTTTTTTTGCATTAGGAATATCGCTAGTACTGTCCATATGCTTGATGGGTAAATTTGTGGAACAATTCCCTAACTTTACAACTCACCTGATGAATGTAATTAGAACGGGAAATATAAAGAATTACAGCGGGTTTTGTTTTGACAAAAATGGTGTTCCGATGATGCTTTTTCGTCGAGGAAATAAAGGTGGAACTTACGTATACAACCCGGTATATATTACAATGCATGCCTTTCGATATTATGACATATGGAAAAATAAAGAAGATTATTCATATTTTTTAAAATATTATGACATCCCGTTGACAGAGGGAATATCACGGGGTGAAGCTGAAAAAAGGTTTATGAACGCCACAAAATGGCTTTTAGATAATATAGTTGAACGTCAAGGTCCTGATGGCAGAATATTTGGTGTTTGGTTGTATAACTTTGGTCTTGACGCTGATGACATTTCTGTGCCGTGGATATCAGCTATGGCTCAAGGAATAGGCATGGAAGCTCTTCTGTTACGCTGGCAGATAACAGGTGAGGAAAAATATTTTGCTGCGGCTCAAAAAATTCTGCGATCATTTCGCATAGCTCATGATGAAGGGGGAGCGACGTATAAAGAAAGTGACTCTTCTTGGTGGTATGCGGAGTATCCTAGAACTCCTTCAGAGCTTCCATCTAGGTACACGCTCAACGGGATGGAACATGTGTTAATTTCCCTCTTCAAATATAAGGAACTTACAGGGTCAAAAACCGCAGGATTTCTGATAAACAAAGGAATTGAGTCTCTTAAAAAACACATAAGCGAGTTTCATGCTCCTTGGGGTTCATATTATGACCTTGTAGGACATATAGCAAATTATAAGTATCAAAATATTAATGCTGAGTTGACTAATCGCTTGGCTACGTTGCTTTCTGATAAGGAACTATCAGGACACTACAGGATGTTTTTGTCAGAACAGTCTCCATATTTTATTCGTCAATTTATTCTGCAAAGACCGAGTTTTTATGACGTTGGAGTTTTACTTATTTTGGCTTTTAGTATGACGGCAATGATCGCAGGAATACTTTACGTTTGTGATTTTAGAAAAAAATATGGAAAGTTATTTTATGAAGTTTGCGGGCATGTTTTCTTTCTGGTGTTCTTTAACATTTTATTAAAAAGGGCCCTATCGGGAGAGCTAAAAGTATACGTGTTATCGCCGCGTACCCCAGGTGTAGCGATGCTCTTGTTCACTAATATAGCGGCTTTCTGTATGTTGCTATTTTCTCTGCCTAAGTATCTGAAGCGCCCGTCCGATGCTGTTAGAACAGGATTGGTTTACTTTTGTTTATTACCTTCAATGCTGCTGTGTCCATATGTCGTTTCTAAGGACGTAGCTACATACATGTTAGCGGTTTTCATAATAGCTGGATTTATATTAACTGGTGTGGCGGGACATGCCGACGATACCACTCACATGGAGAGTCGAGAGAGTCTGGATATGGAAGGGGAGAAGACTGTAATAGTTTATAAAATAATTTCTATAGCGTTGGGGCTTTATATTTTAATTTTCGCGCCAGACTATTTGTTTCGATATATCTCTTTTACGAAAATGTATTCTATACGGCATGAATTAAAAATATTGTCTTCGAGAGCGCCATTTTGGGGATATGCTGTATCTTGGTTAACAGTTTTTTCAATGGGACTTTTTGCATACGCATTGGCATATAGAAGACGAGTGTGGCTTTTTTTAGCTCTCGTTTTGGGGTACGCATCGTTTTCGGTCCAAGCTACAAAGAGCTCTCTTGCGGGGTTTTTATTAATTGCATTTATATTTTTTGTTTATTCAATGCGGTTAAAGGTAGCGGTTTTCTCGTGGAGTTTTGGTGCTCTTTTAGCTTTAGCTCAGTTTAAGTTGCAGGGGTTTGTGAAGTTATATTTTTTAGTATTACGCGTTTTTGCAACACCAGGAATTATTTCAAGCTATTATTTTGACTTTTCTATGCAAAGTCGACCGATCTTCTTCACTGGAAATCTTTTAAAGTTTTTGGGATGTTATCCCTACGAAAGAGAACTGTCTTTTGTACTGGCCAAAAAATATCTGTCCCGCCCGGATACGAATTTAGTTGGAAATTTTATTGCCAATGCGCAAGTGGACTTGCGGTTTCTCGGCATTCTCTGTATGCTCGGCGTAGTGTGCGCTATTTTGAAGCTATTTGATAGGATAGCTGCTGAAAGAGGAGAGAAGTGGAAGTTCTTTGTTCTTTTGTCAATTGCACCCAGCTCATATTTTATGTCAAATACAAGCTTGCCTACGGCTCTATTGACTTTTGGAGTAGGCGTGCAGTTGTTTTTACTCTATATGATGACAAAATACAGAGGGGGTTCTAATATTTTTAAGATGCTCTCAGGGGAAAAGCGTTAGTTTTTGCACCTTTTTGAAAAGAGTTTTCTTCCAGTGTTTTCTTGCCCCTGATGGAGAGAAAAGATAAATTGTACATACACATAACTGGGTAGAAGGAAAATGGTTTAAAAGATGTACATACGATGGATGGACCTGGGCCTTTCTAGCGGCTGGTAATAAATTAATAAATAGCACACGGGCATTCCTGATTGTAGGAATGCCCGTGTATTTTTTTAAGTGGATGAAAAGTTATTTAGGTTCTCTTTTCAAGAGTTGGCGGTAAAGCTCTATAAGCTTTCGTGACTCAATGTCCCAGTTGTATTTCATTTTCGCTGCTTGACAGCCATTATGCCCCATGCTTCTAGCTTCCTGCGGGTGATCCACTATCCAGTGCAGCGCTTTGGCTATAGCACGTGGGTCTGTGGGATCGACGAGAAGACCGCAGGAATTTTCATCAATAATAGCTCGGTAACACGGAAAATTGGAGGCAATAACGGGGATTCCACATGCCATATACTCAAAGAGCTTATTGGGGTTTGATCTTAAATGATTAGGTAATGGTAAAATTACTTGAAGTCCTGCCAGTGCGTGGGGCACAAGTCGAGCAATCTTTTCTTGGGGGACTTGTCCAATGTAGTTAACTTTCGTTTCCCATGTTGATGTTGAGGTTATTTCTTTTTTTAAAGATTCGTGTTCAAATGTGCCAGCCAGTAAAAATGAAGGGAATTTAGGCGGTGTCAGTTTAAATGCAGCAATAATCTCGCGAATAGCCCTGATCTCAGTTATGGCACCAGTATAAATGAAATAGGATCCTTTTTCTTTTACTGCGTCAAGAGAAGGGGCTGGCTTAAAGAGCTGTAGTATGGGGTAATTTTGTACTAAAGTACAGCGTTGTTCAGGAAAACGAAGCGTTTGGCTTGGTAAAACAATAACGTAACGGAAACCAAAGAAACGAGTGAGCCACTCAATAGCAGTTGCACACAACGATAACGGTCGTCTAAGCCAAACGGGAAGCCAATGTTTTGTCAATATTTGCTCGGGTACGTTTTCGTGGACATCGTATATGATTCTATATCCGAATAAGGCTAAAAGACAACCAAGAGGAATGAGCTCGGGGTCATGAAAGTGAACGATTACAGGATGAATTTTTCGTATGATCTTAAAAGCGGGGAAGAAAGTAACAAAAGGGTTAAGAAAACGTCGAACTCTTGGAAAATTTAAATCTCTAATGATAACGCCGTTTTTAGATTCGTCACCTTTCCCATCGTTGACGATTAACGTAACAGGAGCCATTTCGTTAGCTAAGGAAGAGCACTCTTTTGTGAATACTCTTACGTCGTACCGAGAATGAACAATGGTCAAGTGGACTATAGGTGTGTGTTGGTTATCCATTACGTACTCCGGTTAAAGTCTTAATGATGATTTGTGCGGCATTTCCTGTACCATAAATATCAGGCACATAAGAAACCGACTGGGAAAAAGCTTCCGCATATTGTTCTGAGCTTGAGGTCGAAAAATCAAGCAGAATATTCCATCCTATATCGGTCAATTCCTTCCAGCTTGTGTTTTCCATCATGACGCCGCAGCGTTTCCCTAAGTAATATGCTTCTTTCTGTAATCCGCCGCTGTCTGAAATTACGCAGAAGCAATTTTGAATAAGTCCCATCAATTCAAGGTACCCTAGCGGTTGAGTCAGTTGCCAATGATCAATAAGATCCTTTAAGTTGAATTCATCAATTCGCTTTAGTGTCCTAGGATGGATCGGCAAAACAGGAGTTATGGAAAGCCTAGCGCACAAAGAGTCAATTCCTTTCAGAATAGAACGAAGTTTATGGGGCGAATCAACGTTAAAATCCCGATGAAGGGTAATAACAGCATACCTGTTATCAGCAAGTCCAAGAGAATGCTGTTCTGTTGAACGGAAGCGCGGTTTCATTTTAACGAAAAGATCGTACATGATATCACCGGCTAGGACAACGCCGGAGGACTGCCCTTCATGAAGAAGATTCTCAACGCCAAGCTGGGAGCAGCAAAATAACCAAGAAGAGATTCTATCGCAGAGTTGTCGATTGATCTCTTCCGGCATTCCTGTAATATCTTGACGTAGACCTGCTTCAATATGTGCAATCGGTATTTTGAGTTTCGCTGCAACAAGAGCGCCGGCAAGTGTCGTATTTGTGTCCCCGTAAATTAGCACGATGTCAGGTTTTTCTTTGAGAACGACTTTTTCAAATGCGATCATTGCCGCAGCGGTCATTGCTGCATGACTGCCTGAGCCGACATGCAGGAAGTACTGTGGTTGAATAATACCTAACTCTTGAAAGAAAACATCCGACATGTCAGCGTCATAGTGCTGACCGGAGTGAACGACAATATGCTCCCATGGAGTTGCCTGCCGCACAGCGTTGCTGAGGGCTGCTTCTTTGATGAATTGGGGACGAGCGCCAATGAGCGATACAACTTTCATATTTTCACCACCGTGAGAGAAAATGCTCAGGGAATCTATAGAGACGTCAGTAATTGACACCTGAAGAAAAATCCCTGAGATGCAATGTAATTACTTCAACATAAACTGCGCGTATTGATGCACGCAGTAGAACGGAATTATAATGTTTTTTGTAAAATATCGATGAACCGTTGAGCTAAAATTGGATAGGCATGATGATTCAAAACATATGTTTTCCCGCGTTCTCCCATTATTTGTCGCATTTCTGGCGGAGTATCCCAGAGTTTTAATATTGCATTTGATATTGATTCAGGCTCCTCGTATTGAGCAGAATAGCCGCATCTGGAATTTTTTACGATGTTTGGAATATCTCCAAAAGCAAGGATAATTGGTTTGCTTGCCATCATATAATCAAATAATTTATTCAGAGCTAGTCCGGAAGAATATAAAGGAGCACACCTACGATCACCCCCAGCAAACAGAACATCCATTTGTTTTAAAAAGCAAGGAACGTTAAGCTTGGGGAGTGGCGGTAAAAAAGTAGTGTTGTTTAAATTAAAGTCTTTTGCCATATGCTGAAGATGTGCTTTTTCTGTTCCGTCTCCGAGGAGAATGAAATGAACGGCTTTGTTTTTTTGTTGTAAAATCTGTGCAGCTGCAAGAAGAGACTCAAGAGCATTGGACTTTGCATGTCCTCCTGCATAGCCCACGCAAAATTTATTGGCACTGTGTAGCGTATCTAAAACTTTTTGATATTCATTTGGTAATATGTTATCAGTATTAGCCCACTCTTCAGGCATAATTCCGTTGGGAACACAGAAGAACTTGGTCGGATCTAGGCCGTGTTGTTGAAGATGAGGTGACGCTTCGGACAGAAGTGAAATCACTTTGTCCGCATTGCGGCACCAGTAATTTTCAGCTCGCTGCATAATGCGGATAAACGGGTGAGTCGGTTTGTAATTTCCGAGAAGCATGGGACTCATGGGCCACAAGTCGTGAAGCTCGAAAACGAACTGCGCTCCCGTTTTTTTGGCAATCCAATGAGCAGGATAGGCGTCCAAGGGGTATGTCGATGAAGCAATAACAGCATTGAGATGACGTTCTTTTGCGATTCTCGGCAAAAAACGGTATAACTGCAAAATGAAAGACAGCATATTAGCGATTCGTCTCACCCCGTTGCCTGTATATGCAGGGGTTTTGAGCCAAACAATACGGATCCCTTCTTCTGTGGAAGTCGTACAGGCACGAGTAACTTTAGGTTGGCACATTCTTAGATGGGAAAATGATGCTGCTACAATGGTTACGCTGTGCCCTTGTTTTACCCATTCCTTTGCCAAGTACCACGGTCTATATTCCATGCCGAGTTGGGGCGAACCTGCGTAGTGGTTAATCAACAAAATATTCAACGGGATTCTCCTCGCTAATAGATATTTTGTTTTTTGTGGATGAGATAATAAAAAATTAAGAAAACACCCAGTATAACTCCGCTGAGGAACACAGTATAAGAAAGGACGGATGCAAATGCAAAAAGAAAGGAATCTGCAAGGCATGAACGTCATTATCGAAGACGGGGCTGTAATTGATCCTTCCGTCTATATTGGGTATAACGTTATTATCCACTCAGGCGTTGTTATTGGAGCTAATTGTAAAATACTTGATGGAGCGATCCTTGGAAAAGAGCCAGCAAAAGCGATAATGAGCGCGACAACTAGCAGTTCGGTAGAATTGCCGCCCTTGGTCGTTGGCCAAGGAGTAACAGTTGGTGCTTCCTGCGTATTATACCGTGGAGCAGACATAGGCGATAGTGTTTTTTTAGGCGATTTGGCGACAGTAAGGGAGAATGTAACTGTTGGTGAAGGAACCATTATCGGACGCGGCGCTACGATTGAGAACAAAGTGGCTATTGGGAGACGTTGCAAGATTGAAAGTAACGCCTATATTACGGCTTTTAGTGCTATCGAGGACTTCTGCTTTGTCGCGCCCTGCGTCATTTTCAGCAACGATAATTTCTTAGGAAGAACAGAGGAAAGGAAAAAACACTTTCGTGGGCCACGTCTTCGGCTGGGGGCAAGGGTAGGCGCAGGAGCTGTGTTGCTCCCCTGGGTCGAGCTTGGCGAAGATGCGCTGGTCGCTGCAGGGAGCGTGGTGACCCGTGATGTTCCTGCCCGTAAGATTGTTATGGGGTGCCCTGCGCGCGTGTGTCGTGATGTTCCGACCGAACAGCTAATTGAAAATCAGATTTTTTATGATCATGACGATTTAAACAAGAAAGGGTAGACTTTTTGCACCGTTCAGTACGTGTCAAAATGATCTTGCTTTAACGTTAATACAGCGGGATTCGATAGCCTGCTTTGGTTATAGGGCGATGTCTTGACCTGTCGCCGACTGGCTGTTAAAATATTCGCGCATTTTGTCATGTATCTAGCAGAGAATAAGAAAGGGGGAGAGCGGCGTCATGAGGCAAAATAGACGTTTTGGGATTATTATAGATGGCGTGTCTCGCTCTCTCTCGTGGTAGCTCTGACGACGAGCTGACGTTTCATGCCGTGAAAGAGAGCGGGAGAGTCCCGCTCTCTTTTTTGTTTCATGCTCTCGATAATCTCGTGAAGAAAGGTGACTTGGATGGCGCAGGATTATAAGTCAACGCTGCATTTGCCTCAGACGGACTTCCCGATGCGGGCCGGGCTGGCACAAAAGGAGCCCCAGATTCTGGAGTTTTGGAAGCGTAAAGGCGTGTACGACAAACTTCAGAAGAAGAACTTTAACGGGCCGAAGTTCTCTTTTCATGACGGTCCGCCGTACGCCAACGGCGAAATGCACTTGGGGCACGCGCTGAACAAGAGCCTGAAGGATTTTGTCGTCAAGTACCGTTCAATGAACGGGTACGCGTGTCCTTATGTGCCCGGCTGGGATACTCACGGTTTGCCGATTGAATTGAAGGTGTTGAAAGACGGCGGGCTGGACAAGGATTCCATCTCTCCGGTGGAGTTGCGCCAAAAATGCGCCGAGACGGCCCGATATTGGATTGGCCGTCAGAAAGAGGGGATGATTCGTCTCGGCTGTTTCGCCGACTGGGAACATCCCTACATGACCCTTCAGCCCGAGTACGAGGCCGCCGAGCTGGACGCACTGGCTGGGATGGTTGAAAAGGGGTACGTGTATCGAGGGCAGAAGCCGGTGTACTGGTGCATTGACTGCCAGACCGCTTTAGCCGCTGCAGAAATTGAGTACGGCGACGAGACGTCTCCTTCAATCTTTGTGGCCTATTCGATGGAAGATTTATCTTCCAAGTTCCCTGAACTCGCTGGTGAGCCGGTGAGCGTGGTCGTTTGGACGACGACGCCGTGGACTCTTCCGGCCAGTATGGCTGTCGCTGTGGGGCTCCAGTACGATTATGGCTTTTACCGAGTTGAGAAGCGACTGTACCTTTTGGCCTGCGGCATGGTTGACTCGGTGGCTCAGGCGACGGGGCTGACGTTTGGCGAGCCCGTCCTGACTGTTAAAGGTCAGGCTCTTGAAGGCTGCGTCGCGTTTCACCCGTTCTTGGACAGAAAGACGCCGATTGTTCTGGCAGATTATGTGACGCTCGACGCGGGGACCGGCTGCGTTCACACGGCGCCCGGGCACGGCGTGGAGGACTATGAGACGGGCTGCCGGTACGGGATTGAGATTTACAACCCGGTGGACGGCCACGGGCGCTTCACCCCTGACACCCCCTTGGTCGGTGGTATGGACATTGAGAAGGGCGCGCAGACTGTGATGCAGACGCTTCGCGACAGCGGGCGTCTTCTAGGCGTGAAGAAGATCGTTCACTCGTATCCGCATTGCTGGCGGTGCCATAAGCCGGTGGTTTTTCGTTCGACGGATCAGTGGTTTATCAACGTGGAGGCGTTCCGCGAAGAGGCTTTGAAGGCTATCGACGAGGACGTCAAGTGGATGCCCACTTGGGGGCACGACCGGATTTATAACATGGTGCGCGAGCGGTCCGACTGGTGCATTTCCAGACAGAGAATCTGGGGAGTTCCAATTCCTGCCTTCACCTGTAGCCAGTGCGGCGAGACGATCCTGACGGCCGATCGGATTCGGGTGGTGAGCGCGCAGGTCGCGCGATTTGGAAGCGACTATTGGTGGTCCAAGGACGCGGAGGAACTGCTCGGTCACGAGTTAGCTCGTTGTCCTCACTGCGGCGGAGCGCTGAGTAAGGGAACAGATATTTTGGACGTGTGGTTTGATTCCGGCGTGAGCCATTTTGCGGTGCTCAAAGGGCGTCCAGAACTTTCGTGGCCTGCCGACTTATACCTTGAAGGGGCCGACCAGCACAGGGGCTGGTTCCAGACGTCACTTTTGGCGTCCGTAGCGGTGACAGGAAAATCGCCGTATAAGGCCGTCCTGACGCACGGGTTCTTCATGGACGGCGAGGGCCGGAAAATGTCCAAGTCCTTGGGCAACGTCGTTTCGGCTCAGAAGATTGTCGAGAAGTACGGCGCTGACATTCTCCGCCTGTGGGTTGCCTCAACCGATTACCGTTCAGATATGAGAATTTCGTACAAGATCGTCGATTCCCTCGTCGAGTCGTACCGGCGGATTCGCAACACGGCTCGGTACTTGCTCGGCAACCTTCACGGCTTTAACCCGTCAACAGATCGGGTGCCGTACGAGAAGATGGGCGAGTTCGACCGTTGGGTTCTCGCGCTGCTGAATCGGACGATCCGTCGGGTGACTGAGAGCTATGAGAATTACGAGTTCCATATCCCGACGATGACGATTCATCAGCTGTGCGTCAACGAGCTCAGCTCGGTCTATTTGGACGTCAACAAGGACCGGCTCTACGCAGATCCTGAAAACGACACGGCTCGGCGGGCGACTCAGACGGTCATGTGGGAGCTTCTGACGACTTTGACGCGCATGTTGGCTCCGGTACTGAGCTTTACGTCCGAGGAGATCTGGCAGGCGGCGAAAGAGATTGATCCCTCCCTTGAAGAAAGCGTCTTCCTCGCCGAGTGGCCCAAGCCGAACGAGTCGCTGATCGACGAGGAACTGCTGGCCCGGTGGGATAAAATTCTGGCGGTCAGAGGAGCGGTCAGCAAGGCGCTGGAGGAGGCGCGGGCCAGCGGTCAGATCGGCCAGTCCCTCGAGGCAGCGGTGACGGCTTCGCTGCCGGAGGAGTACCGGTCCTTGCTAAGCGAAAGGGAATGGAACGACCTGTGCATCACTTCCAGCTTCAAGCTAGGAGAGCTGCCCGGGGTTCCTGCCGATGAAATGGGCGTGGCCCTGAGCGTCAGCCGCGTTGAAGGGCAGAAGTGCCCGCGCTGCTGGAAGTACGTGACGCACTGGGACGAAAACGGGCTGTGCGATCGCTGCCACAGCATTATTTAGCAGACGGGCTCGGAGTCTTCCGAGCCCGTTTTTCAGCGGTCTTTCAGGAGGCGTTTCATGGATTCCCGACGAATCGTCGTTGAGCCTTCGGACGCAGGCAACAGGCTGGACCTGTACCTGTCAGGCCAGCTTGAGCTGAGCCGCAGCGCGGTCGGCCGTCTCATTTCCGGCGGTCTCGTCTCTGGCGTCGGAAAGGTTAAAGCGTCCCGCGTTGTCGTTTCAGGAGACTGGTTTGACGTTTCTATGCCAGAGCCTTCGGAGGAGAGCGTGGTTCCGCAGGACGTGCCCTTTCGTACGGTCTACGCGGACGACTGGCTGGCTGTGGTTGAAAAGCTGGCTGGGATTGCGGTTCATCCCGGCGCGGGGCGAAAGGACGGCACGTTGGTCAACGGACTGGTAAAGACCTTCGGCCCCCTCCCTGGCGTGGGACTTCGTCCTGGGATTGTTCACCGGCTTGATATCGGCACGTCAGGTCTCATGGTCGTGGCTCGCACGCCGCAGGCTTATCTCTTCCTTCAGAGGGAGTTTTCCCAGCGCCGAGTGGAGAAGACGTACCTCGCTCTTGTCCACGGTTGGATTCCAGCCAGCCAGGGGACGTTGGACGGGCCGATCGGCCGGAGTAGGTACGACCGGCTGAAAATGGCCGTTCGGGCCGACGGCCGCCGAGCCGTGACGAGGTACAGAACTCTGTGGACGCGAGGAAGCCTCTCTTTGACGGCCTGTCGGATTGAAACAGGGCGAACGCACCAGATTCGGGTGCATATGGCTTCGATAGGGTGTTACCTTGACGGCGATCGGCTCTACGGGCCAAAGGACGTGAGCCGGCACTTCCTTGAGGGGCGGGTGTTCCTGCACGCGTGGCGCCTTTCGTTTCATCACCCGTCCGACGGCCGGACGATGAACTTTCGCTCTCCCTTGCCTGATGAGCTGATAGGCGTGCTGAAAAAAATTCGGTCAGAATAAAGGAGCCCTTCAGTTTGAATGGCTCCTTTTTGAATGGCTCTATTGATGTGTCTGATAATGTTTTTATGACACAAAAGAGAGAATTTCTTTCCACGCCAGCCGGTCGGCTCTGAGTGGGGTGCTGTCCCGGTAGGTGACCTGTGCGGGGCCGGCTCCCGCGATGTGGTGAACGTGCTTGCGGGCGGTTCGGTCAACGTTCCATGACGGCTCGCAGCAGGAGCTGTAAAAGAGGGCCAGCGACGCAGCGGCGGCACAGGCCCGATCGAACGCCTCCTGATCCGCCGGCGGCTGACGGAGAATGACGTGAGAGCCCGGGCGCTCGTGAACGTGAAACCACAAGTCGTCGCTTTTAGCCGCTTCAAAAGTAACGTACCGGTTCCCTCGTTCGTTCATCCCAACTAAAATGGTTGTTCCATCCAAGTTGAACCGAAGGTGCGGGGGAAGGGCGGCGTCCCTGTTCTTAGCCGGACTTTTCTCCTGACGGCCGTATTGGCGGGTAATTTGGGCTGCAAGCAGCTTGAGCGCCGATGGGTCGTCGACGCGCCGCAAGTTTTCCTCTAGGCCTGTCAGGTCGTCCAGCTCGTTTTGGAGCGTTTCGGTCTGCTGTGTGACCGCTTGGCTGTCCACGCTGAGCTTTCTGTACTTTTTAAAGTACCGTTCGGCGTTCGCCCGGGGTGAGCGGCTCAGGTCCAGTTGGACCTTGACGGTCTGCTGGCCTTCCTCGTCCCAGTAGGGGAGAGTCATTTCTGGCGCAGGCTTTAAGGCGAGCGCGGAAAGGTTTTGAATGATGGCCTCGCCCGCTCGGCGGTACCGGTCTCTGGATGCGGACGCTTTGAGCAGATTGGTCAGATCGTCCAGGTGTTTGCGCCGACGAGAGATGGCCCGCTCCAAAATTTTTGAAGCGTCTTTGGAAATATCTTTGAGAGCCCGTCGCTCTATTTCGCCGAAGACGGCGTTTGACGCTTCTTGAAGGGCATTCCAGGCCGCGGGCTTTGCGTCGGGCAGCAGAACGCCGCAGCGAGTGAGAAGTGAACCGGCCCACTGGAGAATCGGGGCGCCGAACAGGGCTTCCCGAAGCCATTGGGCCCCGCGTCGGGCGCTTTCGTCCCGAAGACGGCGAATGAGCGACGGTCCCATTCCCTGTGCGGACGGAAGAAGCTCCAGCAGCTGAGAATCGGTCAGCTCAGGCGAGAGTGGACAGGTTCGCAGTGGAGGCGGCGGGGCGTAGGAGAACCCGGGAAAGATCGGGCGGAGCTGATTCTGCTCCGGCGGCTCGTGCCGCCCGGCCTCGATGATTTTTTTGTCCTCGTCGGTCAAAACGGCGTTTGCCGGCTGACCGGCGAGCTCAAAGGCGAGAAAGTAGAACTCCTGGCTACCGGCTCCGACGAAGCGGCTGAATTTCAGCTCTAAAAGCCGGTCACCGTTTGGCTGGACAGCGCAGGCTAGCTTTGCGCCGGTAAGGTATTTTGTCAGGGCCGCGGCAAACGACGTGGGCTGTGAAAAAGACTTGAGAAGGCTTCGGGCCTTTTGCGGCGGCAGAACGCACAGTCCAGAGGAGTCGGGACGCCAGCAGAAAAACAGTGTGTCGGCGCCGCGCCACTCAAGGCTCAGCCAGCCGGGGCCGCCAAAGACGCGGGTGACTGGCCGTCCAACGTAGTCATTTTGAAGATCGCTGAGCCATGCGGCGACCAGTTCGCTTCCTACATTCACCGCGGATCCCTCCTGTCACCTTGTCATCGACGAGCCGGAGACTAGAGTAGCCTAGAAAAGAGAGCTTGACAAGTCTCGCTCACAACGCTAGAATACTCGTCGTCGAACTTGGGGCTGTGGCGCAGCTGGGAGCGCGATTCGTTCGCAACGAATAGGTCGCGGGTTCGAATCCCGTCAGCTCCACCATTTTTTCCTTTCGGGGCGTAGCGCAGTCTGGTTAGCGCACCTGCTTTGGGAGCAGGGGGTCGAAGGTTCGAATCCTTTCGCCCCGACCATGCTATGCGGCGCCCGATCAGAGGATGCGGAAATAGCTCAAGTGGTAGAGCACTAGCCTTCCAAGCTGGGGGTTGCGGGTTCGAGTCCCGTTTTCCGCTCCATTTACCTGCGCCGGTAGCTCAGCCGGATAGAGCAACGGCCTTCTAAGCCGTAGGTCACGGGTTCGAATCCTGTCCGGCGCGCCATCTTATTTTGTTTATGGTGGATGTAGTTCAGCTGGTTAGAACGCCGGATTGTGGATCCGGAGGTCGGGGGTTCGAATCCCCTCATCCACCCCACCTTTTCGCCTTCGCTGCGGCAAGAATGTGGATCGTTAGCTCAATTGGCAGAGCACCTGACTCTTAATCAGGGGGTTACAGGTTCGATTCCTGTACGATCCACCATCTATTTTTCGCGAGAGTGGCGGAATGGCAGACGCGCCAGACTTAGGATCTGGTGCCTTCGGGCGTAGGGGTTCAAGTCCCCTCTCTCGCACCAACAATTGTTGCGGATCGTTAGCTCAATTGGCAGAGCACCTGACTCTTAATCAGGGGGTTACAGGTTCGATTCCTGTACGATCCACCATCCTGTCGTTTCCTCCGGCCTGCTGGCCGGAGTTTTTTTATCTGTCATTTTATGCTGCAGACGGCATGTTCTTTGTCCTTGGGGTGTCGCCCGCTTCCGCGGCGTGTGATATACTCTTTGATTGTAATCGAATCTGCATTCACAGGCTTGAAAGGAGTGCTTCTCGTGAAGTCGGAACTTCTGTCACAGGAGAAGAATGTTGTTACAGTGAAAATCACGATCCCTGCCGAGGATTTTTCCGCTCAAGTTTCTCGGACAATCGCTTCGGTCGGACGCAAGGCAAACATCCCCGGATTTCGTAAGGGGAAGGCGCCGCGGCGCGTGGTGGAGATGCGGTTCGGCAAGGAGGCCCTGAGGGCTGAAGCGCTTGAGGAAATGCTCGCCAAGACCATGGAAGAGGTGTCTTCTGAGTACGATTTGGAGCCCATCGACGAGCCTAAAGTCGACGTCAAGGACATGGAAGAAGGTCACGACGTGGTTCTGGAAGCGACCTTCGAAGTGAAGCCGGAGGTTACTCTTCCTGAGTTCGGCGAGATAACCGCCGAAAAACCGTCGTTTGTCATCTCTGACCAGATGGTCGCTGACGGTGTTGAGAACGTCCGCCGGTCCCACGGCGAATGGAAGACGTCTGCCAATCCGAGCGCAAGCGGCGACCGGGTGAAGGCCGCCTACACGACGACTATCAAGGACGACGCCGGCTCGATTCTGTCATCCCATGAGCCGAAAGTGGAGACGTTCATGCTCGACTCCCTCTCGCTCAAGCAGGAAATTGTCGACGCGCTGCTTGGAGCAGTCGCCGGCGACAAGCGCCATGCGGAAGTCCGTATCGACGACTCCTATCAGGACAAGGCTCTGGCGGGCAAAATGGCCTGCTACGATTTTGACGTTCAGGAGATCTTGGAGCTGGAGCCCGCAGCTTTGACCCCGGAGCTCTTTAAAAAAGCTACTGGGAAGGACCTGAAGACTGAAGACGAGCTGAAAGCGCACCTGCGGAGCACCATGGAAGAGCGCCTTGAGTCTGACAGCCGCCGCGCGGCCGAAAGCGACGCGCTGAAAAAGATCTGCCAGCTGGCTTCTGTCGAACTGCCCGAGACGATGGTGCAGCGCCAGAAGGCTCATCTGCTTCGACGGGCTGAGGAGAACGTGAAAAACCGCACGGGCCTCACGCTGGAAGAGTATTACGCTCAGAGCGGGCAGGATTTTGAAGGGTTTAAGTCCCAGCTTGATACCGAGGCCCGCAACGACGTGAAAGAATACCTTGTGATGGACGCCTGCACCGAAAAGTTCGGCGTTAACGTTCAGCCCGAGGACTTGGACAAGGAAATCGAGACGATGGCGGCGAACTACCACGTAGCCCCCGAGAGCGTCAAGGCCATGCTCCAGAAGAAGCCGGATGATCTTCGCAGCCTGATCTCGTCGGCCAAGTACCGCAAGACGTTGGACGCGGTGATGGGCGCTGTCAAGACCGTCGAAGTGAACAAAAACGCCGTGCCTGAGGCTGGCAAGTAATTCGCCTGACGGAAAGGAGCGTACCTGTGGACTATTTCCCCATTCCGTACGTTATCGAGCAGACAGGGCGGGGCGAACGCAGCTACGATATATATTCCCGTCTGCTCAAGGATCGGATTATCTTTCTTGGAAGCGAGATCAACAGCCTCGTGGCGAACTCCATCGTGGCTCAGATCCTCTTTTTGGAAAGCGATCAGCCTGACCGCGATATCTGCCTATACATCAACTCGCCCGGCGGCGAGGTGACCTCCGGGTTGGCGATATACGACACGATGCGGTACGTCAAGTGCGACATCTCGACCATCGTCGTCGGGATGGCTGCCAGCATGGCGTCCATCCTTCTGGCTGCCGGAACGCCCGGCAAGCGAATCGCCCTCCCGAACTCTCAGGTGATGATCCACCAGCCGATGGGCGGGGCGTACGGGCAGGCCAGCGACGTGGAAATTCACGCCCGCGAGATCCTCAAAACGCGCCAGCGGTTGAATGAGATCTTGGCGCTTCATACCGGTCAGCCGCTTTCCCGAATCGAAGTTGACACTGACAGGGATCACTTCCTGTCGGCAGCCGAAGCGCAGTCATACGGCTTGGTCGACCGGGTTATCGAAAAAAGATAGTTTCCCCAACCGCGCAGGCAGGAGTTCCTGCCTGCGCGCGTACATTTGCGCCGAAGGCGCGTTGTTCAGGAGGAATGCCAGTGCCGCGCAAGGACGATGCGAACAAGAATATCACCTGTTCATTCTGCGGGCGCACCGCTGACGACGACGTTCACATTATTACCGGCCCGCAGGGCGTGAACATCTGCAGCGAATGCGTCGGCTTATGTAATAACTACTTGGCGACCCTGCCTGACAGCAAGCCCGGCGCGGACGCGGAAAGCGCCCAGTCGCTTCCTAAGCCGGCAGAAATGAAGGCCTTTCTGGACGAGTATGTCATCGGCCAGGATCAGGCAAAGAAGGCTCTGTCCGTCGCCGTTTACAATCACTACCGCCGTATCGGCTGGCTGGCGCTGGCTCAGGAGTCGGAGGACGTCGAGCTCCAGAAGAGCAATCTGCTTCTGTTGGGGCCGACCGGCAGCGGCAAGACGCTTCTGGCTCAGACTCTGGCGCGCAAGCTGAACGTTCCGTTTGCCATGTCCGACGCGACGACGTTAACCGAAGCCGGATACGTCGGCGAAGACGTGGAGAACATCCTCCTTCGTCTGATTCAAGCGGCAAACTTTGACGTCAGCGCGGCAGAGCACGGGATCATCTATCTGGACGAAATTGATAAGATCGCCAGAAAGTCCGAGTCGGTATCAATCACCCGAGACGTTTCCGGCGAAGGGGTCCAGCAGGCGCTGCTTAAAATCCTTGAAGGAACGGTGGCCAACGTGCCGCCTCAGGGAGGCAGAAAACACCCGCAGCAGGAGTTCATCGCCATTGATACCCGGAACATTCTCTTCATCTGTGCCGGAGCTTTTGACGGCCTTGAAGAGATCATCGCCCGCCGGCTGAACCGACACGTCATCGGCTTTGGCGGCGAGAATCAGGAGCGGAAGCGTGACGTTTCGTACGACCTGCTGTCTCAAGTGGAGCCGGAAGACCTGATTCACTACGGTTTTATTCCCGAGCTGACCGGCCGCCTTCCGCTGGCCGTGGCGCTTCGGACGCTGGACGAAGACGCGCTTGTCCGAGTCCTCACCGAGCCGAAAAACTCCCTTGTGCGGCAGTACCAGGCCATCTTCGCGCAGGAAGGGGCGGAGTTGGAGTTCACGCCGCAGGCTCTTCGGGCAATCGCTCAAAAAGCGGTTAACAAGAAGGCTGGCGCCCGCGGTCTCCGGTCCATCATGGAAAACCTCATGCTCGATTTGATGTACGAAGTTCCGTCGTCGTCGCGTCCGGTCAGCAGAGTAGTGATCGGTGAAGCGTGCGTTACCGGCGGCGAGGAACCAGAAATAATCTACGGAACGACCGGGGCCGGTCGGCAGGCGAAAAAAGCAAAGGAAAGGATTTCATGACGCCAGTTATTCCCCTTCGAGACACGGTCATGTTTCCCGGCGCAGTGACGCCGCTTTACATCGGTCGTCCGGAATCAATGGCAGCGGTGAACTTGGCTGGAAAGAGCGACGAGAAATTGGCCTTCGCCGTGGCTCAGCGCCAGTCGGACACCGATAATCCCGGACCGGAAGACCTTTTTGCGGTCGGGACGGTTTGCCGGCTTCTTCAGGTCATTCACATGCCCAACGGCGCCCTCAAGGTTCTCCTTGAGGGCTTGCGTCGTTTTCGCGCTCGGTCGTTTGTCCTGTCTGACGGGATGATGAGCGCCGATCTGGTGACCGATCGGTTTGAGACCTGCGAGCCTGCTCGGCTGGAAGCCCTGCGCCGTGCCGCTGAGGAGGAATACATTCGGTACGTGGACCTTCACCCGCGAATGCCGGAAGAGCTCAAGGCGTACCTGTCGTCTCAGTCTGACCCTGACAAGGCGGCGGACTTGATGGCGTTTCACAACGATCTTTCCCGAGAGGTCCGCCAGTCCCTGCTGGAGTGTTTTTCGCCGGAATCGCGGCTCAAACTGCTGCTTCGTCACCTGATGGAAGAAGTCGAGATGCTTCGGCTGAAAAAGGACGTTCAGGTCAAGACGGCGGCTCAGATCTCAGAAAAGCAGAAAGAATACTTCCTGCGGGAGCAGCTGCAGGTCATCAACAGCGAGTTGGGCGGCTCAGATGAGTCGGAATACAAGGAAAAGATCGACAGCGCGGACCTCCCGGACGGCGTGCGGAAAGTCCTTCAGAGGGAGAACGCCAGGTTGGGGACGATGGCGCCGCTGTCGCCGGAAAGCTCGGTCGTTCGCACGTACATGGACTGGCTTCTTGATCTGCCGTGGAACAAGACAGCGAAGGAAAACGATGACCTAGCCTCGGTTCGCTCGGTTTTGGAAAAGAACCACTACGGCCTTCAAAAGGTCAAAGACCGACTTGTTGAGTTCGTCGCTGTCCGAATATTGGCAAAATCATCGGCTCAGGCTCAGATTCTTTGCCTTGTCGGGCCTCCGGGAGTAGGGAAAACGTCCCTAGGCCAGTCGGTCGCCCAGGCGCTGGGCCGGCCGTTTGTCAGCTTCTCTTTGGGCGGCATGAGAGACGAAGCTGAAATTCGGGGCCATCGGCGGACCTACATCGGGGCTCTGCCGGGGCGTATTATTCAGAAAATCCGCGAGGCAGGCGCCAAAAACCCGGTGATGCTGTTGGACGAGGTTGACAAGCTGGGAAGCGATTTTCGCGGAGATCCGGCGTCGGCCCTGTTGGAAGTGCTGGACCCCGAGCAAAACGCCCATTTCACCGACCATTACTTAGAAGTCCCGTTTGACTTGAGCGACGTGCTGTTCATCACGACCGCAAACGTCACTCACACGATCCCGTCGCCGCTTTTGGACCGAATGGAACTGATCGAGCTTGCCAGCTACCTGCCGGAGGAAAAAGAGCAAATTGCCCGCCGACACCTGATTCCCAAGCTCTACAGCCAGACGGGAATGACAAAAGCCGAGCTGAAAATTACGCCTCAAGCCGTCAGAGAAATCATAAAAGGCTACACTCACGAAGCGGGCGTCCGCGAACTGAATCGCAAGCTGGCGACGATCTTCAGAAAGCGAGCCGTATCAGTATTGGAAGAGCAGGCCGACGGTTCAAAACGGTCAGTGACGGTTCGAAAGGCCGATCTCGGAGAGCTGTTGGGGGCTCCCCGGCTGAAAGACTCAAGGCTTCCCAAGACGCCAGAGGCAGGGTACGCCATCGGCCTCGCGTGGACGGCCGCAGGCGGCGACGTTCTCGTCATTGAAGCGGCTAACTCAAAGGGGAAGGACGTCCTCACCCTGACGGGCAACTTGGGCGCGGTGATGCAGGAATCCGCTCAAACCGCTCTCGGTTGTCTGAAAGCCCAGTGGAAGCACCTGACAAAGCGTCCTGTGCCTAACTGGTCGCAGGCTGCCCTTCACGTTCACGTCCCAGAAGGAGCTATTCCGAAGGACGGCCCGTCGGCTGGAGTTACCATCGCGACGGCTCTGTTTTCTGCCCTGACAGGAAGGCCGTTCCGGCCTGATCGGGCGATGACTGGGGAGATATCGCTGCGCGGGCAGGTGCTGCCTGTCGGCGGCCTGAGGGAAAAAATCCTCGCTGCCCGGCGCGCCGGGCTGAAGGCCGTCGCGCTTCCTCAGGCGAACGAGCCGGACATCTTGGACTTGGAGCCGTGGGTGACAGAGGGCGTCGAGCTGACGTTCATTGATACGCTGTCCCAGGCGCTTTCCTGGGCGATTGGAGACGAGTGATGCGCTGGCAGGCACAACTGAGAGTCACGGCGTTTACGCCTGAACAGATACCGCCTGCAGAGGGACCTGAAATCGCCTTTGTCGGCCGGTCAAACGTCGGCAAGTCGACTCTGCTCAACGGGCTCATGGGCCAGAAGCTGGCTCACGTCAGTTCTAAGCCCGGCAAGACGCGGAGCATCAACTTTTACTCTGTCGAGGCGGGGCGAAAGTTCACCCTCGTGGACTTGCCCGGTTTTGGGTATGCCGCTCTGAGCCGGTCAGAGCGGGAGTCGTGGAACCGTCTCATCGGAGATTTCCTGTCGACGCGAGGGGCACTTCGTCTGATCGTCCATCTGGTCGATATCCGCCACGGGCTTCTTGCGAAGGACGAGGACTTTCAGGAGTGGAGCCGAAACTTGGAGACGCCGGTGTTCGTCGTGTTTACTAAGGCGGACAAGATTTCTTCGGGCAAGCGGAGCGGCCTCGTCCGGCAGTATGTTTCAGCCGGTCTGCGGTCTTGGGATAAACCTCTGGTCTGCTCAAGTCAGGAGCCTAAGACCATAGAGGCGCTGAGAAGCTTTATAGAAGCCTTTCTTGACCGCTCGGACGGGGCAAGTGAAGAGGAGGGGAAATAACGTGCCGAAAAGAAACAGGGAGTTGGACAAGAATTACGACCCTCGGCCGCTGGAAGATAAGTGGTATCAGTGGTGGATCGATCAGGGGCTGTTTCACGCCGACGAAAATGACGATACCCGCGAGACGTTCACCATCGTGCTGCCTCCGCCGAACGTCACTGGCGCCCTTCACGTCGGGCACGCGTATGATCACACGCTGCAGGACGTGCTGTGTCGGTATAAGCGGGCCCGCGGGTACAACGTGCTTTGGCTGCCTGGGACCGACCATGCCGGGATCGCAACGCAGAACGTGGTGGAGCGCGCTCTGGCCAAGCAGGGGCTCAAGCGGCAGGATCTCGGTCGGGAAGCATTCATCGAGAAGGTATGGGAGTGGAAGAAGGAGTACGGCGGCCGTATCGTCTCGCAGATGAAGCGGCTCGGCGACTCGTGCGATTGGGACCGTGAACGGTTTACCATGGACGAAGGCCTGTCAAAGGCGGTTCGGGCGGTTTTCGTCCGGCTGTACGAGAAGGGCCTGATCTATCGGGGTAAATACATCGTCAACTGGTGCCCGCGGTGTCATACCGCCTTGTCTGATATCGAGGTTGAACACGCCGAGGAGCCGGGACACCTGTACTTCGTCCGTTATCCCTTTGCGGACGGCCAGGGGCATATCCTCGTAGCCACGACCCGGCCGGAGACGATTCCGGCTGACGTGGCTGTCGCGGTGTCGCCTGAGGATCCGGACAAAAAGGCTCTGGCCGGCAGAAAGGTCGTCGTTCCTCTGACCGGCGGACGGGTTGTCCCAATAGTGGCGGACAACATGGTTGACCCGGCATTTGGAACCGGCTTTGTGAAAATCACTCCGGCCCATGACCCGAACGACTTTTTAGCCGGACAGCGGCATGGCCTTCCGACGATTCAAATCATCGATGAAAACGGGATAATGACGGACGACGCCGGCGCTGAGCTGGCCGGCAAGACCGTAGTGGAGGCCCGGCCTCGGAGCGTTCAGCTCCTTCAGGAGGGAGGTTTCCTCGAAAAGATCGAGGACCTGCCGCACCAAGTGGGGCACTGCTATCGGTGCAATACGGTTGTGGAGCCGTACCTTTCCGAACAGTGGTTCGTCAAAGTGGCGCCGCTTGCCCAGAAGGGCGTTCAGGCCAGCAAAGAGGGCCGGATTCGTTGGATTCCGAACCAGTGGGATAAAACGTATTACCAGTGGATGGACGGCGTCCGCGACTGGTGCATTTCCCGCCAGCTCTGGTGGGGGCACCGAATTCCCGCGTGGACCTGCGGCGACTGCGGTCACTTGACCGTCTCTGAAACTGACCCAACCCTCTGCCCCAAGTGCGGTTCCCACCATCTGCACCAGGACGAAGACGTGCTGGACACGTGGTTCAGCAGCGCTCTGTGGCCTTTCTCAACCCTTGGCTGGCCTGAGGATACGAAAGAGCTGAAACGGTACTATCCCACGTCCGTGCTGGTGACGGCGTTCGACATCATCTTCTTCTGGGTGTCCCGAATGATCATGATGGGACTTGAGTTCATGGACGGTCGTGAGCCGTTTAAGGACGTGTACATTCACGCGCTGGTCCGCGACGAGCACGGTCAGAAGATGAGCAAGTCGAAGGGCAACGGCATTGATCCGCTCGACATGATCGAGAAATTCGGCGCCGACGCGTTACGGTTCACCGTGGCCTATCTGACAGTACAGGGTCGGGATATCCTGCTGGGCGAGTCCCGAATCGAGACGTGCAAACGGTTCATCAACAAGCTGTGGAACGCGTCGCGGTTCGCTCTGATGAACTTGGGCGACGAGGACTGCGAAGGGCTCCCGGAGCCCTCAGAAATGCGCCTGCACGATCGGTGGCTCCTGTCCCGACTGGCTGGGGTGGAAAAGTCTGTTTCGGCGCTGATGGACGAGTACGACGTCGGCGAGGCGGCCCGGGTGATCTATGACTTCGTGTGGGCCGACCTGTGCGACTGGTACATTGAAATGGCTAAGCCCGCTCTGTACGGCGACGAGGGAGACGGACGGGCGAAAGCGTCGCGTCAAGTGCTGAATCGGGCATTCAAAGACGTGCTTCGGCTGCTGCACCCGTTCACGCCTTTTGTGACCGAAGAGCTCTGGCACGCGTTTGCCTTCGGCGAGCGTCCGATGGAGCTTGAGTCGTGGCCTGACGGGAGTGACCTTCCGACGTCAGAAGACTCGTTGGCTGAAATGAGTTCTCTGCAGGAACTCGTTCGGGCTCTGCGTAACCTCCGCAGCGAAGCGGGGCTTCCGCCCAGCCAGTCGATAGACCGCGCAGTCCTGCGCTTCCGCGAGGCAACCGGCGAGGCGTTCGTCAAGGCACACGAGGACATGATTCGACTGCTCGCTAAAGTCGGGCGGATCGAAGCGCTTGGAAAAGACGACGCCAGACCGCGAAGCTCTTTGACGTCGATCGTCGGGCTCGGACAGGTCTTCCTTCCGGTGGGCGACCTGCTGGACGTGAAGGCGGAAGTCGAGCGTCTGACAGGCGAGCTCAAGAAGGTACAGGCTAACCTTCAGCGCAGCGAGGCAAAACTGTCCAAACCGTCGTTTGTGGAGAACGCCCCAGCTGACGTGGTTGAAAAAGAACGGGAGCGCCTAGAGGACTCGAAACGTCGGATAGCGCGCCTGAGCGAAAATATCGAGAGCCTGTCGCAGGCGTAGTGAGAGAAATGCGCCCATCGGATATAGCCCTTTACGAGAAAGTTGAAAAGGCGCTTTCTGACGTCTCAAGCGACGGATGGCACCCCGGGCTTGAGAGAGTATCGGTGTTGCTCGAAGCTCTTGGAACCCCTCAAGCGTTTCCGGCAATTCATCTGGCTGGGACGAACGGCAAGGGATCCACGGCGGCATTTTTGGAGTCAATCTACCGGGCGGCGGGGTATAAGACCGCGCTGTACACCAGCCCTCACCTGATTCATTTAGGGGAGCGCCTGTTGGTGAACGGGTATCCGCTGCCGCCCGAGCTTTGGGCTGAGGCGAGTCAAAAGGTGGCTCAGACGATTCTGGGGCACCCGTGGTTGTCCCAGCACCGGCCGACCTACTTTGAAACTCTGACGGCGGCCGCCTATCTTCTCGTTCGGGACGCCAAGCCTGACGTCGCCATTATTGAGACCGGAATGGGCGGTCGGCTGGACGCTACGAACATCCTGCCGGACTGCCGTTTGGCTGTGATCACGCCAATCGATTGGGATCACATGGCCTTTTTGGGGAACACCCTTTCGGCCATCGCTTCGGAAAAATTCGGCATCATTGTGCCTGGCCGGCCGGCAATCTTTTCTGACAACCATCCGGAGCTGGCGCCGGAGTTCCGAGCCTGCTGTGCCGCGAAAAATTCTCCGGCCTACACGATGGACGAGTGTCGGATCTTTGACGCTGAAACATCTCTCGACGGCTGTGAGTTCAGTCTCACCACGCCTTGCGGCACGAATCGGTGGTTTTCTAGGCTTCTTGGCACATACCAGCCGGAAAACGCCTCGTTGGCCCTGCGGGCGACTGAAATTCTCCAAAAAGATTTCCCTGTCACCGAAGAGGCGCGGCGGGAGGGGCTGCGGACGGTTCGCTGGCCCGGACGTCTGGAAGTCGTCTCAAGAGACCCTGACGTCATTCTTGACGGAGCGCACAACCCGCACGGAATGAAGGCGCTGACGGATTCTCTTCTCGCTCTGTACGGAAAAGACAGGCTCTTGACCGTCGTTTTTACGGCCATGGCTGACAAGGATTACGCCGGAGAGTTCAGCTACATGTCCAGCCGCTTGAAGATCCGGCTGATCTGCACTCGCGTGCCCCACAACACTCGGTGCGAGTCCGCTCAAGTGCTCGCTCAAAAGGCAACTGGCTATCCGTTCATTGACGTCCCCTTGGCGGTCGAAGACCCAGTCGCCGCTCTGGAGAAAGCCAGGGGCTTTTCAGACCCTGTGATTCTCTGCGGCAGCCTGTACTTTATCGGCTCAATGAGATCTCGGCTGGTCAGCAGCGATGAATGGCGCTGAGCACTCCGACAGCGGCAGCCTTATCTATCCGGTAAGCTCACCGTTTCGTGCGGCGCTGACGCTGCGGAATTGGCAGGGGAAACTGCCCGCTCCATCGTTGGTTCAGGTTCACGGCACGACGGTTATCGACGGGGACGAAGTCTTGGCCGCTTCCGGCCCGCTTCCCGGCGACGGCCTTTTGATCTGCGCGGCTGGTCCTCGCGGCGAATGGGCGCTGCGTTTTGCCGACTGCTTCCCTGTTGTAGTTCAGCCGGAAGGACCATCGCCTTCGTGGCTGCTGGTCATTCACTCCGGCTTTGCAGGGACAGTCAAAAGGATTGCCGCCTGCGGCGTCCAAATGGCGGCGCGCTGCTATCCTGAAACAGACCTTCGGAAAGTCCGAGCATGGATTGGCCCGGGAATTTGTTTCTCCTGCTATGAGCGCGACGAGGACGAGCTGGCCTTGTCAGCTGCCAGCGAGTGGAACTCGGAAAACTGGCGGCGCGAGGGCGGAAAAATCCACTTTGACATCGCCGGAGAAATAGCCGATCAGTTGGCGGAGGTCGGCCTGTTGCCCAGCAAAATTGAACGAATCCCGTACTGCACACGATGCCGCCGGGATTTGTTCTTTTCGTACAGGGGCGGCGACCGAAGCGAGCGAATGTACCTGACGGTTCAGCGAATTGGCTGTTAAAACTCACAAAAAACGGCCGGTCCGTGATAAGATGAATCCAACTGAGCTGTTGTTCGAGGTGACAATATGGATTCGTTAAAAGTCGGCGTCGTCGGTGTAGGCCATTTGGGTCAGCACCACGCCCGTATTTACGCGGAGCTGATGAATACAGAATTGGTCGGCGTTGTCGACAGCAGTCTGGACCGGGTTGAAGAAATTGCGGGCCGGTTCGACGCGCCAGCTTACGACGACTTGGATCGTTTTCTTGACCAGCAGCGGCCCGACGCTGTGAGCGTCGTTGTGCCGACTGTGAGCCACTTTGCGGTAGCGCGCCGTCTGTTGGAACGAGGAATCAACGTCCTCGTGGAAAAGCCTGTGACGACGACCGTCGAACAGGCCGAGTCGTTGCTTCAGCTCGCTCACAAAAAGCACGCCGTTCTGCAGGTTGGGCATATCGAACGATTTAACGGCGCCGTGCGGTATTTGACCAGCGAGCTTTCTGATCCCCTGTTCATCCGTTCAATCCGTCAGGGGCCGTTCGCGTCCCGAATCGCTGACGTTGGCGTCGTTTTGGACCTGATGATTCACGACATCGATATCATCCTTTCGTTGGTCAAGTCGGACGTTCGGTCGATTGTGGCGTCCGGCCGTTCGGTGTGCAGCGATCACGAAGATTTGGCCGTCGCCCACATCGTTTTTGAAAATGGGACGATTGCAGACATTGCCAGCAGCCGCGTTTCTCCTCACAGGACGAGGACGATGGAAGTTACCACCACTGACAGAAGTTACGTCGTGGACTTTGAGAGCCAAGATATTTCCGTTATCCGTGCCGGTCACGCCGTCCAAGGGGCCACGTCTGTCGAGGTAACTGAGCGGCCGCTATTCCCCCGAATGGAGCCGCTCAAGCTGGAGCTTGAGCATTTTCTCTCCTGCGTCAGAGAGGGGAAAGAGCCTCTTGTCGGCATTTCAGACGGCAAGCGGGCGTTAGCTGTGGCTATTGAGATCCTCAAACAGATTCAATTTCGGCAATAGAGAAAAGCGAGGCGAAGCCTCGCTTTTTTTCGTGCACTGTAAAAATTTGACGCTAAGGGAGAGCCGCGATGTTTCATAATCTTCCCCCTCTAAACGTTCAGGCGCTGCTGGGAGTGGCGTCTGGCGTTGTCACGTTTCTGCTGGTCAAGGTCATTAATGCCTGTTTGTCCGGCCGGACGCCTTCCAGTCCGTGGGGACTGATATGGCTGAGGGTTCTTCTTGGTTTTTTCGCCGCCGCGGCCCTCTGGCTCGTGGGCGCCGCGCTTTTAGGGCGCGTCGTCATTTAGCATCGTTCTGCGGACTGCTATTTCGTTCAGTTTCTGGTATCATGATACGAGTTTATAGGCCTTTTTGCGCCGTTATTCACGGGGGATTCGCGCTGCCTTTCTGCGGCGCACCAGCGTGTCGGTGTACCTATTATTCGGGGAGGGAAAAGGATGGCAGTGAAAACGATTGAAGAGCTGTGCGGCGGAGTTTTGGAGCGCCGCGCCGAAGCGGCAGCCGGTGGTGGAGAGAAAGCTGTTGCCAAGCACAAGGCGAAAGGGCGTCTCACCGCTCGCGAGCGAATTGCTCAGCTCATGGACGAGGGCAGCTTTGTGGAGCTGGACGAGTTTATTGAGCACCGCTGCACCAACTTTGGAATGGAGAAGAAAAAGTACCTGGGCGATGGCGTGGTGACCGGTTACGGGACTGTTAACGGTCGGATCGTCTACGTCTTCAGCCAAGACTTTACCGTTCTGGGTGGTTCTCTTGGAGAGATGCACGCCCAGAAGATTTGCAAAGTCATGGATCTTGCGCTGCGGAACGGCTGCCCAATTGTGGGCATCAACGACTCCGGCGGGGCGAGGATTCAGGAAGCTGTTGACGCGCTCAACGGGTACGGAGAGATCTTCTACCGCAACACCCTTTCGAGCGGCGTCATCCCCCAGATGTCCGTCATCCTTGGCCCGACGGCTGGCGGCGCGGTTTACAGCCCTGCACTGACCGACTATATCTTCATGGTCGATAAGATCAGCGTCATGCACATCACCGGCCCGGCAGTCATCAAGGCGGTGACTGGCGAGGACGTGACCAGCGAGGAGCTGGGCGGAGCGACCGCGCACAACACCAAGTCGGGGAACGCCCATTTCTTTGCCAAAACCGAGCAGGAGTGCTTCGAACAGGTTCGTTCTGTCCTGAGCTACCTGCCCAGCAACAACATGGACGATCCGGTCTTCGTCGAGACGTCCGATCCGATTGACCGGGCTGACGTCAGCCTGAGAGAAATTGTCCCGACAAATCCCAACAGGGGATATGACGTTCATAAGGTCATTCAGGCGATCGTTGACGACGGCAAGTTCCTCGAAGTGCAGTCGATGTGGGCGAAAAACATCATCATCGGGTATGCCCGCTTTGGCGGTCAGAGCGTCGGTATCGTCGCGAACCAAGCGGGAGTTATGGCTGGTTGCCTTGATATTGACTGCTCAGACAAGGCAAGCCGCTTCATTCGCCACTGCGACGCGTTTAACATTCCCATCGTCACGCTGGTTGACGTTCCTGGATATCTGCCCGGCAAGACTCAGGAGTGGAACGGAATCATCCGCCACGGGGCAAAGCTGCTTTACGCCTACAGCGAGGCGACTGTGCCGCTGATCACCGTCGTCCTTCGCAAAGCTTACGGCGGCGCGTACCTTGGCATGTGCTCCAAGTCGCTCGGTGCCGACTGCGTATTAGCTTGGCCTCAGGCTCAGATCGCCGTGATGGGAGCCGAGGGCGCGGCCAATATCATTTTCCGCAAGGAAATTGAGGCTGCCGAAGACCAGCAGGCGATGCGGGCGCAGAAGATCAGCGAGTACGAAGACGCCTTTGCCACTCCGTATCAGGCGGCGTCCCACGGCATGGTGGATAAAGTGATCCTTCCCGAAGAAACGCGCTGTGAGGTCATCAAGGCGCTTGCCGCCCACAAGACCAAACGTCAGGCTCTGCCTCGGAAGAAACACGGCGTCATTCCTCATTAAGAAAGGGGCACCGACCATGGCATTAAACGGAGAGCTTGGCGCTATCGAGCTGACTCTGATTGCGTTCAGCGTGGTGTTCCTCGTCCTAGCACTTTTAACGCTGGTTATTTTCGCGATGAAAACCTTTTCATCTAAAGAAGGAACGCCTCAGGCGGCAAAGGCGGCGTCCGCTGCTGCTCCGGCCACCGTGCCTGTCCCTGCGGTGAACAAGGTCGCGGCCCAGGAGCCGGGGGCTACAGACGATGAGGAGCTTGTAGCAGTTATTACCGCCGCTTTGGCCTGTGAGCTGGGAGAGGACGTCTCAGTTCGGTCAGTTGTCCCGGCGGGGACACAGGGGGGAACGGCTCCGGCGTTTTCAGGATGGATCAGCGCCGGACGGAGCGAGGGGCTGCAAGGTTGGCCGATTCGGGATTGGAACTAATCCCAGTCGTTTACATATTCGACGAGGAGGAATTGGAATCATGCAGTATAGAGTGACAGTGAACGGGAAAACGTACGACGTCGTCGTTGAAAAGTCTTCTTCCGGAACCAGCGCTGCTCCGGCAGCTCAGGCTCCTGTCGTTGCTCCTGCGCCGGCTGCTGCTCCGGCCCCGGCCGCTGCGGCTCCTGCTCCAGCGCCGGCTGTGCAGGAAGCTCCGGCGGCTGGCTCGACTGTCGTTGAGTCGCCCATGCCCGGGAAAATTCTGAAAGTGCTTGTTGGAAAAGGCGACGCGGTCAAGTATGGCCAAGTCATGATGATTCTTGAAGCGATGAAAATGGAAAACGAAATTCCAGCGCCGGCAGACGGGACGGTGGCCGATATCCGGGTTTCCGAAGGAGCTGCAGTCAACAGCGGCGACGTTCTGGCCGTTCTGAACTAACGGGGCCGAACGATGTCGACACTGGCCCAATCTCTTCTGAAGATTGCCAGCGGATCAGGCATTGGCGCCCTGAGCTGGGGCAACATTGTCATGCTCTGCGTGGCGTTCTTCTTCCTGTATTTGGCCATAGCCCGCGGGTTTGAGCCGCTTCTTCTCGTCCCCATAGCGTTTGGGTGTCTGCTGGTGAACCTGCCGTTATCGGGGATTATGGATCCGGGCGGCTTTCTGAACTACATCTTCTTTGGGACTGAAAAGGAGATTTACCCGGTAATCATCTTCATGGGGATAGGAGCGCTGACGGATTTTGCGCCTCTTCTGGCCAATCCGATAACGTTCCTTCTCGGCGCCGCCGCTCAGCTTGGCGTTTTTACGGCTCTGATGGCTGCCGTTGCGATGGGGTTTAACCTTCGCGAGGCGGCGTCTATCGCCATTATCGGCGGCGCTGACGGACCGACGAGCATTTACCTGACCATGAAGCTGGCGCCTCAGATTCTCGGCGCCGTTGCCGTCGCAGCGTACAGCTACATGTCCCTTGTCCCGCTGATTCAGCCGCCGGTCATCAAGTTGCTGTCCACGAAAGAAGATCGGCGGATCCGCATGGATCAGCTGCGCAAGGTCTCAAAGCGGGAGAAGATTCTCTTTCCGATCATCTGCACCGTCGTGACGGGTCTGCTGCTTCCCATGTCGGTGCCTCTGATCGGCATTCTGATGTTCGGCAACCTCCTTCGGGAGTGCGGGGTGACTGAACGGCTGAGCCAAGCGGCGCAGAACGAGATTTTGAACATGACGACGATCTTCTTGGGAATTTCCGTCGGCGCGACGATGGGGGCTGAACAGTTCCTGACGGTCGGGACGATCAAGATCGTCGCCTTGGGCTTGTTCGCTTTCATCTGCAGTACCGCGGGCGGCGTGATTCTTGGCCAGCTGATGAAGGTGTTGAGCAAGGGGAAAATCAATCCGATTATCGGCGCAGCCGGGGTTTCGGCCGTGCCGATGGCGGCGCGGGTCGTTCAAGTGGTGGCACAAAAAGACGACCCGACGAACTTCCTGCTCATGCACGCTATGGGGCCGAACGTGGCCGGGGTCATTGGCACTGCTGTTGCTGCTTCAGTGATGCTCACGCTTTTGCAGTAGTTTGCAGCGCAGATTTTCAGAAAAGAGGGGAAGCATCATGATCGTTGCGATTGGATCGGATCACGCCGGTTTTGCTCTGAAGCAGGAATTGATTGCGGAGCTTTCAAAACATCACGAGATAAAGGACTTCGGGACAGACACAGCCGAAGTGTCCTGCGATTATCCTGACCCGGCTCTGCACGTCGCCCGAAGCGTGGCGCGTCACGAGGCGGAGCGGGGGATTTTGGTCTGCGGGACGGGCATCGGAATGGCCATTGCGGCCAATAAGGTGCCTGGAGCCTATGCAGCCGACTGCTGGAGTGACGAGACTGCCAAGATGAGCCGGCAGCACAATAACGCCAACATCCTGTGTTTAGGCGCTAGAGTGCTGGAGGCCGGGAAGGCCGTCTCGATGGCGAAAGCATGGCTCGAAACGCCGTTTGAAGGCGGGCGGCACGAGCGCCGGACTGAAAAGATTCGGGCGTTCGAGAGGAGCGCCTCCTTTGCCTCAGTGCAGGGGCAAGGGCAAGTTGTGGTGTTCGATCACCCGCTGATCCAGCATAAGCTGAGCGTCATTCGGGACGTGGACACGCCGGTGAAGACCTTCAGGGAACTGGTGAGCGAGTTGGCCTCGCTGATGGTCTATGAGGTGACGAGAGATCTTCCAGTCGAGATGGTGGAAGTTCAAACGCCCATCAGCCGGACAAAAGCCTACGCCTTGGCAGGAAAGAAGCTGGCTATTGTCCCGATCCTGAGAGCTGGGCTCGGTATGACCGAAGGGGTGCTGAACCTGATCCCCAATGCAAAAGTAGGGCATATCGGGTTGTACCGGGATCCTGAGACCCTGAAGCCGGTGGAGTACTACTGTAAGCTGCCCCGGGATATCGGAGAGCGTGACGTGCTGATTTTGGATCCTATGCTCGCGACCGGCGGCTCGTCCGCGGCGGCAGTCGACTTGATCAAACGGCATGGTGGGAAGAAGATCTCTCTGGTCTGTATCATCGCGGCGCCGGAGGGGATCGAAGTTGTTCACTCGGCGCATCCGGACGTGAACATCTACTGCGCTGCGTTGGACACGTGCCTGAACGAACACGGATACATCGTGCCGGGACTGGGAGACGCCGGCGACCGCATCTTCGGAACGAAATAACATGCTTCGCTTGGCGCTGGTGCCTGAGGGCGTCTCTTTTCTCTGGGGCTTGCTGTTGACCCCGCTGTCAATTATGCTGGCAGGTCGATTTGGTCTGATCGACCTGCCAGGCCTTCGGAAAATTCACACGACCCCGATCCCCCGCGGTGCCGGCATCACGCTTTGGACGGGATTCCTTTTCTGGTGCCTCGTGTTTGGCCCGCAAAGTCAAGCCGTGCGGCTGGCGGCCACAGGGGCGACCATGGTGTTTTTTGCCGGCTATTTGGACGACATGTTGTCTCTGTCCCCGTTTTCAAGGCTGTTCATCCAGTTTGCGGCGGCAGTCGTCGCGCTGTCTGCCTTGCCTAGCGTTGCGGTGCCGGACTACCTGCTGTATTTGATCTGGATCGCAGGCACGACAAACGCGTACAATTTCATCGACGGCCTGAACGGACTGGCCCTCGGGATTTCTTCTCTTTCCTTTTTTGTGCTGGCGTTACTGGGCGCCGGCCTTTGGAGTGGTCCTCTCGCTGCTCTTGCGTTGGGACTTCTGCCGTGGAACTTTCCCAGAGCTAAAACCTTTGTGGGAGACGGAGGAGTTTACCTGCTCGGTTTCCTGTTCTCTGTCCTAGTTGTCTTTTTTATCGAGTCCATGCACCTGACGTTCTTTAGCAAGGCCGTGCTGTTAGCTTTGGTAGGGGGCGTGCCGGTTATCGATACGTTGGTTGCGGTGGTCAGGCGCACCTTAGCGGGAAAGTCCCCGTTTTATCCGGACCGGAAGCACCTTCACCACAGGCTGCTTGACAGAGGCCTTCCGTCTTGGCTTGTGGTGGCCGTGCTGTGTCTGTTTCAGGGATTTTTCGGCCTGCTCGCGCGGCTGTGGCTTATCAAGCTGCGTTCCTGACTGTTGTATAATGACCCTGTCGTGTTGATTCCATTCCCAATCCTGCACGACGGCAAGGAGTGGAGTATTTTGGCGCCAAAAAGAGTTTTGAAAGTTACCGGCGGGGTTCCGCTGAACGGGACTGTTGCCGTTCAGGGTGCGAAAAACGCGGCCCTTCCTGTGTTGGCCTCGGCTATTCTTTTGGGTGGGGGCCAGACTCTGACCGTGCACAACGTGCCCCGGTTAATGGATACAGAAACGCTCGTCACTTTGCTCCAAAGCATGGGGCTGTCAGTGACTTTTTCTGATGGAACTGTTGTGGCAAAGCGCTGCGGCGATCTTGGGCAGGAGTTGCCGGTGACGCTTGTCCAAAAGATGAGGGCGTCGTCTTTGGTCCTCGGCCCGCTGCTTGCCCGGGAAGGCCGAGCGGTTATGCCGCTTCCCGGCGGCTGCGCCATTGGAACCCGCCCGATGGATTTGCATCTCAAAGGGCTCGCCAAGATGGGCGCGTCGGTGGAACTCCGTCACGGTGCCGTTCACGCCGAGAGCAAATGCCTTCGCGGCGGGCGGATATATCTCGACTTCCCCTCGGTCGGAGCCACTGAAAACCTCCTGATGGCGGCTACTCTGGCGCAGGGCGAGACGATTATCGAAAACGCGGCGCGGGAGCCTGAAATCGTCAACTTGGCGGCGTCTCTCCAAGCGATGGGGGCTAAGATTACCGGCGTCGGGACCGGCATTATTCATATTCACGGCTGTTCGGAGCTTCACTCCGGCGAAGTAACTATCATCCCGGACCGCATCGCCGCTGGAACGTATCTTCTGGCCGGCGTCATCACGGATGGCCATGTGACGGTTGATAACGTCGTTCCCCAGCATTTTGACTCCCTCTTGGCGAAACTCGAAGAAGCTCATGTGTCCTACGAGAGGGCGGAGACGAAGGTAACAGTCTTTCCGTCTCGGAAGAGCTTCAGGTCTGTCTCTGTCTCCACGTTGCCTTATCCGGGCTTCCCAACGGACATTCAGCCTCAGATGGTTGCTGCCCTGTCATTGGCATCCGGGACGAGTATCGTCAAGGAGAGCATTTTCGAGTCCCGGTTCCTTCACGTTCCCGAGCTCAAACGCATGGGAGCGGACATTGAGGTTCAGGGTAATTCGGCGATCATCAGCGGGGTTGCCTGTCTGAACGGCTCAGCTGTGAAGGCGACTGACCTTCGCGCCGGAGCCGCCCTGACGTTGGCCGGACTTGCTGCCGACGGGACGACGTCGATTCACGGGCTCTGCCATATTCTGCGCGGCTATGAGGACTTTGAACGCCATCTGGCCGGGCTCGGAGCTCGCGTGGCCGTTGAGGAGGTCCAAGACACAGAAGGGGTGTAGGCCCTAAATGGCAAAACCGCGGTTTGAACCCCTTAAAGGGCGTTTTGAAGTCATCGCTTTTTATGGTCCCGCTGGGACGGGGAAAAGCATGAGAGTTCAGACGCTTGCCCAGGACAAGGCCGTCGATCTCATTGTGGACGACGGCCTTGTGATTTCCCGTGGGCGCATACTCGCTGGGCGGAGCGCGAAAACCGAGGAGAACATGGTTCGGGCCATCCGGCGGGCGATGTTTCATTTTCCCGAACACCGTCGGGAGGTTCGGGCATGCCTCGCGATGCACGCGCCGTGTCGGGTCATGGTTCTTGCCACGTCGACCGGCATGGCTTCGGACATCTGTACTGTGCTGGGGCTGCCTCAGCCGGCTGAGTCGATTTCTATTGATCAGGTGGCGACGCCTGACGAGATCAAGCAGGCCCTTTTCGAGCGCAAGCAGAACAAACGCCACGTCATTCCAGCGGCGACGACTCAGATCCGAAAGAACTTCACCGGCCGGCTTGTCGGTCACCTGCGCAGCCTGTTTGGCGGCGAAGAGACCGACGAGAAGACGATTGTCCGCCCGCCGTTCAGCTTCTTTGGCACGCTGCGGATTGCGCCGGCGGTGCACCGTCAGATCGTCAGTCACGTGATCGCCGGGACAAAGCAGGTCGTCTCCTGCGAGGACCTGAAAATTAAAGGCGACGAGAACTTGGCGATCTCCCTTTCAGTGAAAGTGTCAGTCGGCGATCGGTCAATTCGGGAAGTAGTCTCTGACCTGACGCTGCGTATCCGCGTGGCGGTTGAACAATTGACCGGCACGTCGGTTTCAAAGGTCAACGTGGCAGTTAAGGAGGTGGTGACTGATGGCGACTCCGGAACAGGCAGGTAGTGTGTTGTCTCTGGAGCGGCGCATGGACCTCCTGCGGCAGCTGAATCAGGAAGTGGGAGGCTGTTCTCGCTGCGGTCTGTGCGAAACCCGTCACTCGACCGTCCCCGGTGAAGGCAGTGGGGAAAATGGCTTGATGATCGTCGGCGAAGGTCCTGGCGCTGACGAGGACGAGCAGGGCCGTCCGTTTGTCGGCCGGGCCGGACAGCTGTTGAGCCAGATTCTTCAAGCCGCCGGCATAGACCGTTCCCGTTCATGGATTACTAATGTGGTGAAGTGCCGTCCTCCCAAGAACAGAACGCCCCAAATAGAAGAGGTTTTGGCCTGTCAGGACTGGCTGGAAGCCCAGTTGATCCTGCTTCAGCCGAAGGTCATCGTGTCGATGGGGAACACGCCGACCAAGTGGTTTCTGCACAGCAGCATGGGAATTACCAAGCTGCGGGGGCAGTGGTTTAGCTGGCGAGGCGTTGATCTCATGCCGATGTTTCACCCCAGCTACCTGCTGAGGGAGGACAGCCGAAGCGTTGGCAGCCCCAAATATTTGACGTGGCAGGACATTCAAAACGTGAAAAAACGGCTTGACGAAGTTGGGGGTGGCTCATGATTGGTTCCCGTAAGCCGGCTCACGTGGCCGTCATCATGGACGGCAACGGGCGCTGGGCAAAACGGCGGCATCTTCCGCGGCTTCTCGGACACAGGGCCGGAGTCGGGGCTCTGGAGAGGCTCGTCCGGTCGATGAAAGGGTCGGGTATCCGATACCTATCGGTTTACGCTTTTTCAACTGAAAACTGGAATCGTCCCCAACAGGAAGTCAACGGACTGATGAAGCTTTTCGCGTTTTACGCGAAGCGGAAGATCCGTGCGATGGCGGCCGAAGGGCTGCGGGTTCGTTTTGCAGGCCGGCGTGATAACCTTTCTTCGGATCTGCAGAGCCTGATCAGTTGGTGTGAGGCCGAGACGGCAGGCGGCGCTGAAATGGATTTGATCGTCTGCTTCAACTACGGCGGCCGTCAGGAAATAATCGACGCTGTCCAAGCGGCCCAAAAGGCCGGTTGTGAGATACGGACGGAAGAGGACATGAAAAGGTTCCTCTACCTTCCGGACGTGCCGGATCCCGATCTCGTCATTCGGACGTCCGGCGAAATGAGGCTGAGCAACTTCCTGCTGTGGCAGTGCAGTTACAGCGAGTTCTACTTTACCGACGTCCTGTGGCCTGACTTTACGCCGCAGGAGTTTCAGAAAGCGCTGAGCGCCTTTGCTGAGAGGGATCGACGATATGGGACAGTCGTTTAGCACAAACTTGATTTACCGCGCCTGCACAGGGGCTATCCTTGTGGGCGTTTTGCTGGGGGGGCTATTCCTTGGCGGCCCGTGGTGGCAGCTGCTCTGTATGCTCATAGCTCTGGCGTCACTTTGGGAGTTTTACTCGCTGATGCGGAATCAGCATACGTTCCCTGTGATTGTCGGCATCGCGGCGGCCTGCTATATCCTGCTGACCGCGTACCGTCCGAACTGGGGAATGGTTGTCTTTGCCCTTGTCCTGTCAGTATTTGTCACGTTTCTCATCGAGCTGATCAAGCGCGAGTTCACCGGTGAGAGTTCTGGAGCCGACAGCTGCGGCGTCATTCTTATGGGCCTTGTCTACGTGGTTATCCCATGGAGCCTGATGATCGGCCTGCGGGCGACGCCATACGGACACATTGCCACCTTGACGCTTTTTTTGTGCACGTGGAGCTGCGACGTGTTCGCCTACCTGATCGGCAGCCGATGGGGCGCGCATCACCCGGTTTGTTCAGTCAGCCCTCACAAGTCGACCGAAGGCTTCATCGGCGGCGCCCTGGCCAGCGTGCTGTGCAGCGCGCTGTGCGCGTTCTTCCTTAAAGTTCAGCCGCTGCCATTTGTCATCATTGGAGTGGTCTGCGGGACGCTAGGGCAGTTTGGCGACCTAGTAGAATCGCTGATCAAGCGCGAGATGGGCGTCAAAGACAGCGGAGATCTTCTGCCGGGACACGGCGGGTTCCTTGACCGGTTTGACAGTATTCTGCTGAGCGGCGCGGTCACGACGCTTATCTGGGGCTATCTTCTGTGACCGTCCAAAAGGTTGGTGTCATCGGCTGTACGGGAAGCGTCGGCACGGCTGTGGTGGACGTATGCCGGGCCTATCCGGAACGCTTCCGCTTGACAGTCTTGGGAGCCGGCCACGGCGGAGAGAAGCTGGCCGCTCTTGGAAAAGAGTTCCGTTTTGCCGCCCTGGCTGCTGCTAACGGAGACGGCGCGGATCCGTCACTGAAGCTGAGCGCGGTCGGCCGCGAAATGGAAGATCTCTTCGTGAGCAACGCGGTTGATCATCTGGTGATAGCGTCCAGCGGGGTCAGCGCGGTTCGCCTGCTTGACCGGGCGTTGAAGCTGGGAAAGACTGTCTCGCTGGCCAACAAAGAATCTGCCGTCCTCTTGGGGCCGTCGATCTCCGGGCCGTGCTTGGCCTGCCAGCTGAGGCCGCTGGACAGCGAGCACAACGCGGTCTGGCAGTGCCTGAAAGGCGAAAAAAGTTCAGATGTCAAAAAAATTTGGCTGACTGCCTCCGGCGGCCCGTTTCTGCGGCGGGATTTGAGCTCTTTTGGTTCCATCACGCCCCAAGAGGCAGTCAGTCATCCCGTATGGTCGATGGGTGCCAAGATCAGCGTCGACAGCGCGACGATGATTAACAAGGGCATTGAAGTGATCGAGGCTTCATACCTGTTCGGTTTGCCGTCGGAACGCGTTTCGCCGGTCATCCTGCCCGGCTCGTTTGTCCACGGCGGCGTGCAGTTCGCCGACGGGGTCCTCAAACTGCTTGCCGGAACGCCGAATATGCGCCAGTCGGCGATGAACTGTTTGATGTATCCCGACCGGCCGAAAAACCGAATTCCCGATCTGGCGCCAATAGGCCTTGGCGGGCAGTCCCTTACGTTCAGCCTGCCGGAGCCGGAACGCTATCCGGGACTGTTTCTTTGTCTTGACGCAGCCCGTCGCGGCGGCGTTTGGCCCCTGATCGTCTTGGCGGGCGATCAGACGGCCGTCGACGCATTTTTGGCAGGACAAATTGGGTTTAACCGGATCGCTCAGGTGTTGGGGGAGACTTTGGCGTCTTACGACGGCCCGGCGAGTCTCGAGTCCCTTGACGATCGGCTGGCGCTGTATGCCAGCGCCGGGGCGGCTGCCCAGAAGGCGGCCGCAGGAAATTTGAAGAGGTGGAGCTATTGACGGTTTTCTGGTTTCTGGTCGTGCTGTTCGTCTGCGTCGTCTTGCACGAATTAGGACATTACGGGGCGGCTCGGGCAGTCGGCATCAAGGTTCACGAGTTCGCTTTCGGCATGGGACCGGTGGTCTGTCAGAGACAAAGGTGGCATGCGGTCTGGTCGTGGCGTCTTTTGCCGCTTGGCGGGTTTGTCCGAATGGCCGGCATGGGCGACGAGGAAGACGAGGACGTGCCCCAAACGGCTCGCTTTGACGGGAAAAAACCGTATCAAAAACTTTTCGTCGTCTTGGCAGGTCCGGCGGCCAATCTCCTGTTGGCCGCGGTCGTCGCGGCTTCTGTGATGTACTTCGGCGGCGTGTACGACCTGTCTCGATCGGCGGTTGGAGCCGTTATGTCCGGCTATCCGGCCGAGAAAGCGGGGCTGCTTCCGGGAGATGAAGTCCTTTCGGTGAACGGTCAGAACACAACGGACTGGGAGTCTCTTGTCAGTGCCATTCGACGGGAAGGTTCATCTAGGCCAATTACCTTTGCCGTTCGGCGAAACGGCGGGACCTTTAACGTCAGGATGACCGCTCAGGCGGCGAAGAATCCTTCCGATCCCCCGCTTGTGGGGATTCAGCCGGCCAAGCGTCGGCCGGGCATCGGGGAGTCTTTTGTCGACGGTTTTGCCTTCACGTTTCGCCTGTCGTTTCTCATGATTAAAGAGCTGGGAGGTATGATTGCCCACCCTTCTACCGCCCAAGTTGCCGGCCCAGTTGGGATTGCCGTGATGGCTGGCGACGCGGCCCGGTCGGGGGCTCTGGCCCTTTTGTCGTTTCTTGCCGTCATCAGCCTTAACTTGGGAATAGTCAATTTGCTCCCGTTTCCCGCTCTCGACGGCGGCAGAGCGTTTTTCGCGGTGATCGAAATGATTCAAGGACGCCCGGTGTCCGAGCAGATAGAGCGGCGGGTTCACTTTGCCGGCTTTGTCGTCCTGATGATTTTTATTTTGGCCGTGACTTGGCACGACGTCGTCGGCTTGATCTCAGGGGCAAAACGATGAGCCGGAGAACTGTGACGATTGAAGGATTGACCATAGGAGGCTCATCTCCTGTGCGGGTGGAGTCCATGCTGTCCAAACCGCTGTCAGACCTTTCGGGGTGTTTGGAGCAGCTCAAGTCTTTGGCGTCGCATGGGTGTGAACTCGTTCGGGTGGCTTTTCCAAACCGACAAAGCCTTCCTTTGCTTGAACAGCTGAACCAACTTTCCCCGCTGCCTCTGATGGCCGATATCCACTTTGCCCCGGTGCTGGCGGAGTCCGCCGTCCAGGCCGGTCTGCCAGCGGTGCGCATTAACCCGGGGAATATGGGCAGCCCGGCTCATCTTGCCCGGTTCGTGTGCATGGCTAAAGAGCGCGGAACGGTGATCCGTATCGGCGCCAACGGCGGTTCATTGAACGCCAAACAGCTGGCCGACGCGGGAGGTGACCGCGCGGCGGCGCTGGCAGCGGCTGTCGGGGAGCAGGTTGAAATGCTGCTCTCGTGCGGTTTTGAAGACTTGATTATCTCCGCGAAGTCGTCGAACCTTCAAGAGGCCGTCCGAGCAAACGCCCTTTTGTTTAACCGATATGGCGAGTGGCCGTTTCATGTCGGCATTACTGAGGCAGGATGGGGAATTGACGGCACGGTTAAGAGCGCCTGCGGCATCGGCGCCATCCTTCTGTCCGGCATCGGCGACACGATACGCGTCTCGTTGTCCCAAGCTCCAGAGGACGAAGCCGACGTCGCTTGGTCCATCCTTCGAGGTTTAGGGCTGCGCCAGCGGGGCGGGCGTCTTGTGTCCTGCCCGACCTGCGGGAGAAAACAACTCGACACAGCGGGCATTGTCCCGCAGCTGGAAGAGTTCGTGAAGTCACTGCCCGACGGGTTCACGCTGGCTGTCATGGGCTGCGAGGTCAACGGACCACGGGAGGCGAGCTGCGCTGACTTGGGCGTGGCCGGCTCCGCTGCTGGGATGATCGTATTTCGAGGCGGGCAAGTCGTCGCCCGCTGTCGGGTCGAGAACCTGATCGAAACGCTAAAAAGTTTAGTGCCTGACAGACATTCTCATTGAGCTCCCGCGCGCCTGCGGGAGCTTTTCAATGGTGGGACTGAAACGTCAAGGATGGAAGGTCCGGAAACCGTATCAAGAGTGCTGTTATGGTAAAATACAAAGTTGTCGGAGAGGAGGCGAACGGGAATGCCTGACCTGCATGATACTGGACAGATGATTCGTCTGATTTCAGATTGGATTTGCTCTCAAATCAATAGCGCCGGCGCCTCAGGAGCCGTCCTCGGCCTTTCTGGTGGCCTAGACTCGGCCACGTCCGCCGGGCTGCTCGTTCGCGCCCTTGGAGCCGACCGGGTCTTGGCCGTGGCAATGCCGTGCGGTTCTCAGCCTGCCGATGAGCGGGACGCTCGGCTGGTAGCCCAGGCATTCGGTCTGCGGCTGGCAGTCATCGACCTGACGGAAGCGGAGGAATCGCTGCACCGCGCGCTTTGCGCCGCCTGCGGCGTGGACGGCCTAGCACGGAGCAACATCAAACCGCGCCTTCGGATGACGTCTCTGTACGCTCTGGCGCAGTCGCGGGGGTATCTTGTGTGCGGCAACAGCAACGCCGCGGAGCTGGTGACCGGGTACTTCACCAAGTTCGGGGACAGCGGCTGCGATTTCATGCCGCTGGCAGGCTTTTCTAAACGGGAAGTGCGCCTTTTGGCCCGTTCGCTCGGCGTGCCGACGCCGGTGGTCGAAAAGCCGCCCAGCGCGGGGCTGTGGGCCGGTCAGACCGACGAGAGCGAGATGGGGCTGACGTACAGCCAGATCGACGCGTTTCTCGAAGGTCGGGAGCTGGACGAAACGACCTATCGGAGCATTGAGCGAAAGCGGAACGGCTCAGAACACAAGCGCCGCTTGCCGGCCGCGTTTGTGCCGCCTTTTAGACTGTAGAACCGGACTGCCGATAAGGAGCTCTTCTCGGCTGTAAGGGCATATATTTTATGGGGTGATTAGAATGTCGGGACATTCAAAGTGGGCTAATATCAAGCACCGTAAAGCTGCTCAGGACGCAAAGCGCGGGAACCTGTTCCAGAAGCTCGTCAAAGCGATTATCATCGCGGCCAAGGACGGCGGCGGAGACCCGGCGATGAACGTTCGGCTGAAGGCCGCCATCGACCGGGCGAAGGCTGCCAGCGTACCGGCCAGCAACATCGACCGGGCGATTCAGCGCGGTACCGGCGAAATTGAAGGGGCGATGTACGAAGAGCTGACCTACGAGGGCTACGGCGTCGAGGGCGTCGCCCTTGTCGTGAGCGTTCTGACCGATAACCGGAACAGAACGACCCCGGAAATCCGTGCCATGTTGGAACACAACGGCGGCACGATGGGAACGTCCGGCAGTGTGATGTGGATGTTCGACAGAAAAGGCCAGATCACCATTGAGGGCAAAGTGGACGAGGACGAGCTGCTGAACGCCGCCCTTGAGGCCGGGGCTGATGACGTTGAGGTCGAGGAGGACAGCGCGCTCGTCACTACTGATCCTGCTTCACTATCCGACGTGGCCGAGTCGCTGAAAAAAGCCGGCTACAACGTCACTGAAGCCGAGCAGCCGCTGGTACCGAAGACCACCGTCACCATCTCAGAGGTCAACAAAGCCCGCAAGCTGATGAAGCTGATCGACCTGCTTGAGGGCCACGACGACGTGCAGGACGTGTACGCCAACTACGAATTCCCCGACGACGTTCAAGAAGCGCTTGATGCGGAGGAGTGATCCGCTCTGCTGTTTGGGCGTTGATCCGGGAATTGGCCGGATGGGGTATGGAGCAGTTGTTCAGCGCGGGGGCGAACTCCGCGCTGAAAGCTGTGGCTGCATAGAAACAAAGCCGGACAGAACTCTGCCCGAGCGCTTGAAGATCCTATATGACCAGCTGAGGGAGCAGATTGAACGCTGCTCCCCTCATTTTATGGCCGTCGAACGGCTTTATTTTGGGCACAACAGGACCACCGCTGAGGCTGTATGGCAGGCTCGTGGCGTTGTCTTGCTATTGGCCGCCCAGTTCGGTCTTGACGTGGTGGAGCCTAAACCGTCTGAAGCAAAGCTGACTGTTTGCGGCGACGGCAACGCCGAAAAACGGCAGGTTCAGGAAATGGTGCGGATTCTTCTGGGATTGAAAGAAATTCCCCGGCCTGATGACGCCGCGGACGCCCTGGCAATTTCCATGGCGGGACTGGCGCTGTACGGGCGAAAGCTGATGAGCGAAAGGGGCTGAGAGCTGTGCTGGCCAGCTTGAGAGGAACGGTCATTCTTTTGGAAGGATCATCCGCCGTCGTGGAGTGCGGCGGGCTGGGATTTCAGGTCCAGCTGACCCGCAAGGCGTTTGGTCTTTGCCGCGTCGGGGAGAGCGTGTTCCTTCAAACGTATCTTCAAGTTTCCGACGCGGGCATGAGCTTGTTCGGCTTCGCCGACGCGGCGGAACGGCAGGCGTTTGAACTACTCACAACGGTTAAAGGCGTCGGCGGAAAGCTGGCTATGACCGTCCTGCAAAGCCTTTCAGCTCAGGAAACGATCGCCGCGGTAGCTGCAGGCGACTCCAAAACTCTAACCGCCGTGCCGGGAATCGGGAAGAAAACCGCCGAACGAATTTGTTTTGAGCTGTCGGAGAAAATCGCCGGATCGTCCGAGTGGTCATCAGCGGACTTGACAGCCAAACTGCAGCACAGCGACGAGGTGATCGAAGCGCTTGAAAGCCTTGGGTTTGACCACGCGTCGTCCGTGCGGGCGTATCAGCAGCTCTGTCAGGAACGCGGCGAACCGGCCAGCACTGAAGAGGCGATCTTCAACTGCTTGCGGCTTCTCAAGCCTATTGAGACGAGGTGAAGCAAATGGCCGATCCTGCTGAATTTGAGACTGGGCTGCCAGCCGGCGACGAAGAGGGCGGGCTGCGGCCGTTAACGCTCGCCGAGTTTAACGGCCAGAGCGAGATCAAAGAAAAGCTCTCCATTTACATGCAGGCGGCCCGGCTTCGCGGTGAGCCGCTGGATCACACGCTCTTCTACGGCCCTCCCGGGCTGGGCAAGACGACGCTTTCCGGGATTATCGCCCACGAAATGGGCGGTTCGCTGCGGGTGACCACCGGGCCAGCCTTGGAAAAACCCGGCGACTTGGCCGCCATCCTGACAAGCCTTCAGGACGGCGACGTTCTGTTTATCGACGAGATTCACCGCATGTCCATCAGCACCGAAGAGGTTCTTTACTCGGCGATGGAGGACTTCAGCATTCACTTGATCGTCGGCAAGGGGCCTCTGGCCCGCAACGTCACCGTTCCTATGCCGAAGTTCACCTTAGTTGGGGCGACGACTCGGCTGGGGCTGCTCAGCTCGCCGCTGCGCGCCCGGTTCGGCATTGTCGAGCAGCTTCGGCTGTACGACGAGTTGGAACTGTGCCAAATTCTTCAACGAGGCGCTGGGCTCTTAAACGTGTCCGCGTCCTCAGAGGGCCTTCGGGCCATAGCCAGACGGAGCCGAGGCACGCCCCGGGTCGCACTGCGGCTTCTTCGCCGCGTCCGCGATGTGGCTGACGTGACCGGGCAAGCGCAGATCGACGAGGCGCTGGTCTCCCAAGCGATGGATATGCTGGGCTTGGACGACCGGGGCTTTAACGCGGGAGATCGGCGAATTATAACGACGGTCGTCGAACTGTTCTCCGGCGGGCCGGTAGGGCTTTCGACGATTGCGGCGGCTTTGAACGAGGAACCGCAGACGATTGAGGACATCTACGAGCCGTATTTGATACAGCAGGGAATGATAGAGCGGACCCCCAGAGGTCGAAAGGCGACTGAAAAAGCGTATGAATATCTTGGACTTCCCGTTCCGCAGCCGGAAAACGATGAAGCGCAGCGTCTTCTTGACTTGGAGTAGCGTTGTAGCAGTTTTCCTGCTGGTTTGCAGTTCTCTTGCGGCGTTCGCGTCGCCGATTCGCGTCGGCCTAGCGGTCCGGCAAAGTCAGGCAGTCGTTGGCGGCTCGTCCTTAACCGCCTCCGACGCCAAAGGGCACACGGTCTCTTTAGGCAGCTCGGCCACCGCGGTCTTTCGCTCCGGCAAGCTGACGGTAAACGGCAAAAAAATGATGCCGCCGGTGACGGTAAAGTCGGCCTCCCCGTTGTCCTACAAAGGCCGGCGGTACCTTGGAACGATGCAGTTCGTGGCCGCCGGCGGCGGACTGTCGGTCGTCAACGTGCTGGACGTGGAGCAGTACCTGCGCGGCGTCCTGAAAATGGAGGTTAATCCCGACTGGTCCAAAGAGGCCCTGCGCGCCCAAGCGATCATTTCCCGAACGTTTGCTCTGCGCAGTCAAGGACGGTTTGCCTCTCTCGGCTTTGACCTGTGCGACACGCCAACCAGCCAGGTTTACGGCGGTCTGAGCGCTGCCGATCCGAGGGTCAATCAGGTCGTCGCCTCGACGAAAGGAGAAGTCCTGACCTATGGCGGCGAGCTGGCTCAGACGTATTTTCACTCCGACAGCGGCGGAGCGACTGCCAGCTCTCAGGACGTCTGGGGCGGGTACGTTCCGTACCTTCAGACGGTCGTTGACCCATTCCCGACCGAGTCACGCCACGCGTCTTGGACGGTTCGGCTCACGTCGGCGCAGATTGCTGCCGCCTGCGCCCAACAGGGTATGAAAATCGGGCCGGTGAAGCGCCTGTCGATCATCGCCAGGGACAAGGCCGGCCGGCCGACGCTTCTGCGGCTTGACGGGACGCTAGGAAGCGTAACAATATCGTCGAACAAGTTCAGGAATATCATTGGCCCGACAGTCCTTCGGAGCACGTTCTTCTCGCCGGACGGCAACCTGCCGAAGGTTCTTGCCTCCGGAAGCGCCGCCAAGCCCCAAACCGAGACAGCCTTATCTCGGCCCAGCTCAGGCGAGGAGGATGTGGACCAGCAGATTCAGAACATCATCAGACAGAAGCTGCCCGACCAAGGGGCTTCAAGCTCTGAGAGTTCTGAGAACCGTCCTCTGACAGGCGACGAGCGAAGCCAGTGGAAGACGCTGCTGGATCAGGGGGCGTTTACCACCGATGAGCTGATCGACGTCCTGCTTCATCCGGAGCGCAAATCGTTTTACCTGAAAAAAGCCCTTGGGCAGACGCCTGTGACGCCTGCCGACCAGCCGCTGCCGACGGCGGCGGAAACGTTTACGGCCCACGACGGCGGGTTCGTCTTCGCCGGGCGGGGCAACGGGCACGGCGTTGGCTTATCCCAGTGGGAAGCGAAGGCCATGGCCGATCGGGGCTGGAATGCGGAGCGGATTTTGGCCTTTTTCTTCCCCGGAACGAAGGTGGAACGCCGATGAGCGCTGAAAAAGCGGGATTGGAATGCCGGCCTGCGGAAGAGACGCCCCACGAGCCGGACTTTTTCAGCGTTCAGACGTATCAGTACGATCTGCCTCAGGAGCAGATAGCCCAAGTACCCGTCAGTCCTCGGGACAGCTGCCGTCTGATGACGCTTGACCGCCGGACCGGACGAGTAGGGCATAAAGTTTTTCGCGACTTGCTTGACCTCCTGCGGCCGGATGACCTTCTCGTCCGCAACGACACGAGAGTGCTTGCGGGACGTCTGACCGGACGAAAGATTTCCGGCACGGCGGAGGTAGAAGTCCTGCTGCTCAGGCAGGAAAAAGAGAACACGTGGCAGGCGCTCGTTCGCCCCGGTCGCCGACTGCCGCCCGGAACGGAAGTTGACCTGCAGGGCGCCATCGCCGTGGTCGGCCCGTCGATCTCCGACGACGGGGTGAGGCTCGTTACGTTTTCTGAAGGATTGGACGTGAAAGCTTGGTGCGATCTTCACGGCCAAATGCCCCTGCCGCCGTACATTACCAGCCGGGAGTCGAAAAACGACGACTACCAGACCGTCTATGCCAAGGACGCAAACTCAGCCGCCGCTCCGACGGCGGGGCTTCATTTCACCGAGGGTCTGTTGGCCGCTATCAGAGAGAAAGGCGTTCAAATCCTCGACGTGACGCTGGAAGTGGGGCTGGGGACGTTTCGGCCGGTGAGTGAGCCGGACATCCGCCGGCACGTGATGCACTCCGAGCGCTGTCGGGTGCCTGCAGCAACGCTTGAAGCGATCCGCGCCGCCAAGTCTACCGGCCGACGAGTGATCGCCGTGGGCACGACGGTCGTTCGTACTCTCGAAGGGCTCTGGAGCACCGGGAAGGTCGATGACCGATGGTTTGAGACCCAGCTGTTCATCTATCCTGGATTTCACTATCAGGTGGTCGACGGGCTGATTACAAACTTTCACCTTCCCGGCAGCACGCTGATGATGCTCGTTTCGGCGTTCGGCGGGTACGAGCCGGTGATGGCGGCGTACCGCGAAGCGGTAGCGAAAGGGTATCGGTTTTTCTCTTTTGGAGACGCGATGTTCATCGTCTGAGGAGGCAACATGAAATATCCAGTTCTCGCGGCAGTTCTCCTTCTCGTCTCTGTCGTATTGCTCCTGTTTAAGAAGTCCCGCGCCGCAGGATTCGTTTGTCTTGCGGCTGGGGTTGGCTTGGGCGCGTTGAAGGTCCGGCTCAGCCAGTGGGAAGACTTTTTGGTCCGTCCGTTCAGTTCCTCGGCGGAGCCGGTGACGGTAACGTTCGAGGTCGGAGGGTCCGTTAAAGACTTTGCCTCTTTTCTCGCAACGAGGAATGTGGTGGCTGACGCCGGAAATCTGTGCTACTTTCTCAGCCTGTTCGGCGCTGACAGGCGCTTGGCCGCTGGCGGCTATTCGCTGCCCCCTGGGGCTTCATGGCAGGTTGCCAGACAGCTGGCAGACGCTCAGGCCGTTTTTCAACAGGCGACGATCGTTCCTGGGGCTTTCCCAGCTACCCCCTTGGGCGACGAGTGGAGCGCCGAGGATCAAGCGAATGCCCTGAAAGACGATTCTCTGTACCCAGAGGGACTGCGGGCTTTTTTGCCCACCGAACCGACGGCCCGGGCCGCATTCCTGCTGCCTGAAACGTACAGCCTGAGCGCGCGGGATCCCCGAGAGCTGGTAAAGGCCGCTTCGGCTGCGTGGTGGAGTCGGTTCGGCCAATTTGTTACGAGCGCGGATCAGGCGAAGAGGACGGCTATTATCGCCTCACTTCTGCAGCGGGAAGCTCAGGTTGACGCCGAATATCCGAAAGTCGCCGGCGTTGTCGAAAACCGGCTGAAAAAGAACATGTTCCTGCGGATTGACGCTTCTGTGGTGTACGCGTGGGCCCTGAAGGGGCAGAAGTTGACGCGGGTGCTGTACCGGCATCTTGACGTGGACTCTCCCTACAACACCTACAAGCATAAGGGGCTTCCGCCCGGCCCAATCTGTGTGCCATCCAGTGCTGCGTGGGCCGGAGCGTTTGAGCCGGAAAAGAACGACTTCCTGTACTACGTCGCTGACGGCAGGGGAACTCACACGTTCAGCAAGACAGAAAAAGAACATTTTGAGGCTGTTCAGCGCTATCGGGCGCTGCAGAAATGAGGTATGACATGGACGAACGACGCTGTCCCGGATGCGGCGCGCTTTTTCAAAGCGACCGAAGCGACCTGCCGGGTTTTATTCCGTCCGGTCTCGCGGTAACGGACAAGACGGTTTGTCGGCGGTGCTTTCGGCTTCGTCACTATGGCGAAGGGAACAAGGCGCCGGTCAACGATCTGCTTCTGGAACCCCAGATTCGTGCGGCTGCCGCTTCGGCTGCCGCTGTTTTTCTCGTTTGCGACGCGCTGAGCGCCGACAGGGCTCTGGACGGCTTCGAGTGGCTGGACGGCGTTTCCTGCCCGGTAACGCTCTTGGTGACGAAGGCCGATTTGGTCGAGCCGTACCTTGACAGGTCGGCGCTCGGCCTTTGGGTCAGCGAGGCGACCGGCGTGCCGTTCGAGCAGATTCAAGTTCTGTCAGGGCTCAAAAATTCCGATCTGAGAAACTTTCGTCTGCGCCTGCAGGACGTTTTCTCGTCCGGCGATCGGCTGCTGTTCTTGGGGAAAACGAACGCCGGCAAAAGTACCATTTTGTCGTCCATGCTCCGAGGCGGAAGCGGCCCGACCGTTTCTGCCATGCCTGGAACGACGGTCGGACTGTGCGAGTATCAGCTGGAAGGCGGGATCGTGCTTCTCGACGCTCCGGGCTTGAAATCGCACGACTCGCTGCTTCCGGCACTGTGCCCCCAGTGCCTGATGGCCCTGACGCCCAAACGGCGGCTGGTCTGTCAAGAGCTGACCCTCAAAGAGGGAAGCGCCCTCTGCTTCGGTGGACTGGGGCGGGCTGCGGTTGTCGACGGCGGCGAGCGCGGCTGGCTGCGTGCTGTGGCGGTCGCGCCGGAAGGCGTCACGATTCATCAGACGTCGGCTGAGAAGGCTGAGGAGCTTGTTGCTGCGGCCCGGACCGATTTGTTGTCGCCACCGTGCCGAACGTGTTACGATACATTAAGTCGGCTGCCGGTCAGGCGGGACGAGTTTGCCCTGTACCCCGGGTTGGATCTTGTCGTGGGGGGCGTTGGCTGGCTGGCTGTGACAAGCGGGCACGGAAGGATTCGCCTTTCCGGGCCGGATCCCCTGCACGGATTCCTGCGGAAACAGCTGATTCACTTCAGCGCAAGGCGATGACGAGTTGTTGAAACTGATTGGCGAGGAGGCCTTGGCCGGATGAACCTTTTTTCAAGCAAAAAACCGTACGCGGTGCGGCGGCCCAAACGGCGCCGTCCCAAGGACTTCGATCCTAAAAGTCTTCTTCGTCTGGGGCAGTTTATATTGGCCGCGCTGGCAATTTACACTCTGGCGTCCCTTTTTGCTCTTGGGACTGGACCGCTTGGGGAAAACATTTCAAGCAAACTGGTTGGCGTCTTCGGTGTGGGGATCGTCCTGCCGCTGGTTCACCTGCTGTACCAGCTGATCTGCGCGGCTGCCGGCCGAAAAGTTGACAGAAGCCTGCGCCAGTGGCTTGGAACGATTTTTGCGTATTTAGCCATCACGCTGCTGCTGACGCTGCTGTATCGGGAGGGCATTGGCCAGCAGGTCGGTCTCCTTTCGCCCGGAGCAGTTGGCAAGGCGATGGTCTCCCTTTTTCGCAGCACAATCGGCGCGTTGGGCGCGACGCTTGCCGGTCTCCTGTTGGTCGTCGCCGCGTTTTGTCAGTACGGCCATCTCTCGACGGACCGGGTGAACCGTTTCCGAACGGCGCTTGGCAGTCTGTCGCTGCGCCGGCTTAAAAGCCTCGTAGAGGACGAGGCTGCCGAGGACGATAGCTCACAGCTGAGTGTCCCGTCTGTGACAGTTTCTGACCCAGTCGTCCAAGACGAGCCGGCAGAAGACGAGGTCGATTTTCCTAGGAGCATTGATGAGGAACACGAGCCGTCTCTGCCGGACGTTTCAGAGACGGAAGCGGAAGGGCCTGACGAGATTCCTCAGGTCCCGCTGCCTTCGCGGCGCGGCTTTTTTGCGGCGCTGTTTCACCGTCGGGCCAAGGTGGACGTGGAAGCGGTCAAGCGGGCGATGAACCCGTCTCATGACAGGCCAATCGACATGTCCGACGTCGGCCTCGAGGAAAACGAGCCGCCTGCGGAGCCTGATGTGTCTGAACCGGTTTCTTTTCCGAACGTTTTCCCGAACGTTGAAGAAGAGCCGCTGAATGTGGAGAGCGAAGAGCCCCAGCCTGAGAAAACGGCCTCAGAGGTCAGGCGGGACGAGCCTTTCGGCTTTGCCCACTCAGGCGCCGGAGCAAACGGCGGTCGGGCGCTGGAGGTTGGCCGGGACGTCATGGCCGTTTCGGGCAAGTCATGGAAGCGGGACGGAGCGTCTGGCGACGCGCTGCACGAAACCCCTCCGACGCCTCAGGTGGTGCTCGACGCCGACGCGCCGATTATCGGAACTGGCGCTCTGAAAACATCTCAGCCGGCAGGCGACGAAGAGGCAGCTTCTGCCGGGGCTTTCCCGCCGCCGCTGGACCTGCTGGGGCCGTCGTCGCCGGGCGTCTCTGCCAGCGAGAACAGCGCGGCGCTTGACCAAGGGAGCGACGTTATCGAGGCGCTTTCCAATTTCGGGGTCGAAGCGACGCTGGCTCACACGATCGTCGGGCCAACGGTCATTCAGTACCAAATCCAGCTGGCGCCGGGCATAAAAGTGAGCAAGGTGTCGGCTTTGGAAGCCGACATTGCCGTGGCGCTTGCCGTGCCGGCAATTCGCGTTGAAGCGCCTGTCCCCGGGACGACCTACGTGGGCATTGAACTGCCCAACCCGCGCCGCCGGACCGTTCCTCTGAGGACGGTCCTGGAAAGCGAGGCGTTTCAGAAGACAAAACTGTCGTTGCCTTTGCCGCTGGGACAGACCGTCGACGGGCGCATTCTGATCACAGGACTGGAAGAGCTGCCTCACCTGCTCGTCGCTGGGACAACCGGCTCAGGCAAAAGCATTTTTATCAACAACTGTATTACCGCCCTGTGCTATCACAACAAGCCAAGCGACCTGCGGTTCATCATGGTGGACCCCAAACGGGTTGAGATGGCGTTCTACGAGCATTTGCCCCACATTCTGAGCAAGCCGATCGTCACGCCCCAGTCGGCGGTTGACGCGCTCGGTTGGGCTGTCCGCGAGATGGAGAATCGGTACGAGACGTTCTCAGCGGCTCGGGCCCGGCACCTGGAGTCGTACAACTCCAAAGTGCTCCCAAAGGACAGACTGCCTCACATCGTCATCATCGTGGACGAGTTGGCTGACCTGATGATGACGGCCCAGAAGGAAGTGGAAGAGTACATCGCCCGGTTGGCCCAGATGGCTCGCGCGACGGGAATTCACCTGATTTTGGCGACACAGAGACCGTCGGTGAACGTCATCACCGGCACCATCAAGGCGAATATCCCCGCGCGGGTCGCCTTCTCTCTGCCGTCAGTGGCAGACAGCCGAACCATTCTCGACGTGTCTGGGGCTCAGCACCTGCTTGGAAAGGGCGACATGCTGTTCATCAGCAGTCGCCACCCCCGTCCGCTTCGGATTCAATCGCCGTTTATGGACGAGGCCACGAACATTCGGGTCGTCGACTACCTGCGGAACGCGTTCGGCGAGCCGGAGTACGTCGAGTTGGGCGAGCAGGGCGGCAGCAGCTCGGGTCCGTCCGAGAACGGGGCCTTCCTCGACGAGCCGCGCCTTGCCGAGGCGGTCGCTATTGTTTTGGGAACCGGCATAGCCTCTTCCAGCCGGCTACAGCGTCAAATGCGGGTCGGCTTTACCCGCGCGGCCAGAATGATTGACAGCATGGAACTGTTGGGAATCGTCGGGCCGGCTGACGGATCCAAGCCGAGGGAAATTCTTGTGGACGAAGTCGAAGCCGACGAGATCCTGAACCGTCATGGAATCCGGTAGCCTGAATCTGGGCTGGGTTTCTTTCGCGTCCCTGCCCAGTCGGTGGAATTTGGCCGTGTTGGGAGGCCGAAGACCTGATCCCTCGTGGCTGAAACTCGCCGCGTCGGGGGCCGAAAAAGTCTGGGCGGCCGACGCCGGGGTTGCTTACGCGCTGGCCGCTGGGATAGAGCCTCATCGGGCGATCGGCGATTTTGACAGCCTGAAGGATCCTCAGTCTATTGAATGGCTTGCGGGCCACCCGGAACGGGCGGCCCGGTTCCCGGTAGAGAAGGACCTGACGGATTTTCAGATCGTCCTAGAAGAAATTCCGCCGGACCTGCCGCTGGTCGTGACCGGCTTTTGGGGCGGCCGATTTGATCACCTGTACTGCAACGTCTTCAGCCTGATGGGCTGGCAAGGGTCTGAGGCTGTTCGGGTTGCCTGCGACGAGAGGGAATGCATGGCGTTTTTAGGCCCCCGCGGGAGCCTGACAGTTTCGTTTGACGGTGAACCCGCCGCCGTCTCGTTGCTCGCGCTGACAGAGCAGGTGAGCGGTGTGAGAACGGACGGTCTGTACTGGACGCCTCAGCCCGAACTCAAGATGACGTTTCCCTACACGGTAAGCAATAAAACAACAGGGAGACCCTTTCGGGTCTCCCTGGAGAGCGGATGGCTTGGCGTGTATCTCTGTAGCAGAGAAAACGCGTTAGTCTCCGATCGTTAACGTTTTAGGCTGGTTAGGCACTGACAGTAGCGGCACGCTTAACCTTGCCCGAGCGAAGGCAGTGAGCGCAGATTTTCATCTTCCTCGTTTCGCCTGCGCCAAGGTCGACGCGCACGTTCTGCAGGTTGATCTGCCAGCGGCGGCGTGTTCTACGGTGGGAATGGCTGATCTGGTTGCCCGTTGCGGGGCCACGGCCACAGCAATCACAAACCTTGGACATGAAGACACCCTCCTTTGCTCGAGTGATCAGTACGACTGAAGAATTGTACCATAACAGACCGCAGATGAGCAAACTTTTTCGTAAGTAGGTGAAGACGATGACGTACACCCAAAAAACAGAGCGGCTTGAAGAGATCCTTCGGAGCCTTCAGAAAGGATCAATATCCCTTGAGGAGTCCCTGAGCCTGTACGAGGAAGCTCAAAAACTTCTGGAAGAGTGCCGCGCGTTCCTGCGTGAAACTGAGGGGAAAATCACGTATCTGCCTGAAGATCAGGGAGCTGGAACCAAGGAGGCCGACTAAAGTGGCTCAAAAATTTGAAGATCTGTTGGCTGTCAGATCCGAGTGGTTCACCAATCGGATGAAGTCGTTCCTAAACGCCCGGCCGGACAACGTGCCGCCGCGGCTTTGGGAGGCCATGTGCTACTCGCTGGAGGCTGGCGGCAAGCGGATTCGTCCTGTGCTGTGCCAAGAAGGGGCCCGATTGGCCGGCGTCAAGGCAGAAGACACGTTCCCCATGGCGCTGGCGCTGGAAATGGTTCACACGGCGTCGCTCATTCACGACGATCTGCCGTGCATGGACAACGACAGCCTGCGCCGCGGGAAGCCGACCAATCACTCGGTTTTCGGTGAAAGCCTAGCTTTGTTGGCCGGCGACGCCCTGCTGTGCTTCGGATTCCAAACCGCACTTGAGGGGCTGAAAGCCCGTAAAATCGAGACGAAACGGGTCGTCCGCGCGATGGAACTTTTCGCGTCCGCCCTGGGGCCTCAGGGGATGTGTGGCGGACAAACGCTTGACACAGACCTCCAGAGCAGGGCGTCATGCGACCTGCCGTTTGTTCAGTCAATGGCGTCGGGTAAGACGATGGCGCTTATTCGCTGCTCGGTGCTGTGCGGACTCTGCCTTGGCGAGCGGGGAGACGCGCTGACGGAGCGGCTGGACGAGTACGGCCGCCGTCTCGGCTTGGCCTTCCAGATTGCCGACGACCTGCTGGACGCGACGGCGACGACTGAAGAGGCGGGGAAAACGACAGGCAAGGACGAAGAGCAGGACAAAGCCACGTTTGTCTGCGTTTTGGGAGTGGACGGCGCGAAAGCGCGGCTGAAAGAGGAGACCGATGCGGCAGTCGCTGCGGTAAAAGACCTGCCGTCGCCGGACTTCCTTATCGGTTTGGCAAAATACTTGGAGAGCCGCTCAAAGTAGCATGACGGTTCTCGATTCTATCCGCGGCCCTGCGGACGTCCGCGCTCTTCCGCCGGGGAGCCTAGCCGATCTGTGCGGTGATCTGCGCGCGAAAATAATCACGACGGTACGAAAAAACGGCGGGCATCTGGCGTCGTCTCTCGGCGCCGTGGAGCTCATCGTGGCACTTTTGCGCCAGTACGATCCCGAAGAGGACCGGGTTATTTTTGACGTTGGGCACCAGACCTACGCGTGGAAGCTTTTGACGGGGCGCCGCGAACAGTTTGACACTCTCCGGACTGAAGGCGGGCTGAGCGGCTTCCCAAAGCGGTCAGAAAGCCGGTTCGATCACTTTGACACCGGCCACAGCAGCACGGCGCTGTCTGCCGCGCTGGGGTACGCGGCCGCCCGGGATTTACTGGGGCAAAATCACCAAGTCGTAGCGGTCGTCGGCGACGGCGCGATGATTAACGGCATGTCGTTGGAAGCTCTCAATCACGCCGGAGCCCTGCAGACGCGAATTACCTGCGTGCTCAACGACAACGGCATCTCAATTAGCCCGCGAGTCGGCGGGCTGGCTCTGCACTTGGCCGCCCTGAGCGCCTCGCCGTTTTATCGCCGGGCCAAACGAACTGTCAAAGGACTGTGCGGCTCGCTTCCGCTGGGGCGCCGGATTGAATCGGGGCTAGAGCGGTTCCGAAACCGGGTGAAAGAACTTCTGTCCAGACCAAACCTGTTCGATGATATGGGGTGGACCTACTGGGGGCCGTTTGACGGTCACGACATCGAGCGGATGGAAGAAGTCTTTCGGTTGGCGCACTTGTACGAGAAGCCGCTGTTGATCCATCTTGTGACGAAAAAGGGGAAAGGAGATCCGGACTGTGAGTCGGCTCCGGTGAAAAATCACGGTGTCGGCCCGGCCAGACCCGTAGGGGTTCCCAAGCGCGAAAGCTGGAGCAGCGCGGTGGCCGCTGAGGTGACGCGGCGGGCTGCTTTAGACAAGCGGATTGTGGCGATTACTCCGGCGATGGGAGAGGGCTCCTGTCTGGGCGAATTTGCCGCCCGGTTCCCGTCCCGCTTCTTCGACGTGGGCATTGCGGAAGAACACGCCATGACCTTGGCGGCCGGCATGGCCGCCGGAGGCCTTCGGCCGTTCGTGTTCATTTACTCGACGTTCCTTCAAAGGGCCGCAGACCAGTTGGTCCACGACGTGGCCCTTCAAAAGCTGCCGGTCGTGCTGGCGATCGACCGGGCTGGCTTCGTCGGCGAGGACGGGGAAACTCATCAGGGATTCTTCGACCTGTCGTGGTGTTCGTCGATTCCTGGCCTGCAGATGTGGGCTCCAGCTGACCGTCGTTCCATGGAATGGGTCGTCGGAAAATCTTTGGCGGCCGACGCTCCTTTTGCATTTCGATTCCCCCGCGGCGCGGTGGAGGATGACCTTCTTGGCGACAGCCGGCGAACCGAAGACGGGCTGTCCGTCCTGAGCAAGGGAAGTCAGTGGGCCGTCTTGGCGGTAGGCAGTGACGTCTCGTTGGCCCTTGAGGCTCGAGGCTTGGCCATTCAGAAAGGCGTTCCTGCTCCTGACGTGGCCTGTCTGGAACGGATTTCGCCACTTCCTGAAAAAGCGCTGACGGATTTTTGCTCGGCCTACCAACGGGTCGTGACAATAGAAAGCGGCTATGTCAGAGGTGGGGTTGGCCAGCAAGTCGCCTGCTGCGTTGCCCGAGCTGGCTCGTCACCTCAGTTCGTCCAGTTAGGGGTTCCGGAGGTTTTCGTGCGCCACGCGCCTCAAGCGCGGCAACGCGAGTCAGTCGGTCTGTGCCCCGAACGCATTTTGGACTCTCATGTCTAAAGCCGATCGTCCCGTCCGGCTTGACCGTCGGCTCGTGAGGGAGCACTTCGCGTCCACTGACGAGGAGGCTCGGCTGCTCATCTCTTCTGGGCTCGTCCTCGTCGAAGGGCGGGCGGTTGACTCTCCGGATTGTCAGGTGAAGCCAACCGCGTCTGTCAAGGTGATCGGCCAGTCGTCTCAGTGGGTCAGCCGGGGAGCTTATAAGCTGCTGACGGCGCTTGACGCCTTCAATATTGATCTGACCGGTGCCGTCTGTCTTGACGTGGGCGCTTCGACCGGCGGCTTCACTCACGTCATGCTGACCCGTGGGGCCAGTCGGGTATACGCCCTCGACGTCGGCTACGGCCAGCTGGCCTAGTCGCTCCGGCAGGATCAGCGCGTGACGGTTATGGACCGGCGCAACGCCCGTGAAATGGTTCCTGAGTGGTTTGAGGCGCCCCCGTCGTTCGCGGCGACCGACGCGTCGTTTATCTCCCTGACGGCCCTGTTGGAACCGATGTGCGGCGTTCTGCCGGACGGCGGACGTGCTGTCGTCCTCGTCAAACCGCAGTTCGAGCTGCCGCCAGCTCTGGTAGATTCTGGCGGAGTGGTGACCGAACCGGAACTGCACTTGGCCGCGCTGGAAAAAGTTCACCGCTTTGCGGCGGAGCACACTGACTTCGGCTTAGTCGGAGCGGTTCCTTCCAGAATTTTGGGGACGAAGGGGAACCGGGAGTTTCTCTTTTACCTGATTCGCGGCGCAAAGAACGCGGAAATTGATATGCCGGCGCTCGTGACAGCGAACGGCACTTCTGCCCAATGATCGGAGGCGGCACAATGGTCCCGGGAATGATGGTGAACTTGGCAAAACCGAAAGCGATGGAGCTGGCCCGCCGCCTTCTGGACTGGGGAGAGGAACTGGGCGTCCAAATCAGGCTGCCTCAGCGGGAAGCTCATGCTCTGGGCTGTCAGGGCGACGACCTTCAAACGTGGTGCCGAACGGTTGACGCGGCAATAGTCATCGGCGGCGATGGGACGTTCCTGCGGGCGGCCCGGCGGATCCTCGACCAAGGGAAAGATATCCCGCTGTTCGGCATCAACGTGGGCCACTTGGGCTTCCTCGCCACCGGCACGGTAGAGGGCGCGCAAAGCGAGCTGACTCAAATTCTCGAGGGCCGCTATACTGTCCAGAAACGGCACACCTTAGAATGTCGTTATATCCGCGGGGAGGAACAAAAGCAGTACTACGCCCTGAACGATTTTGTCCTGTACAAGGGGACCCAGGCTAAGCTCATCTCCGTGGCTGTCGAAGTGCACGGCCGGCCGATGTGCGTCTTTCGGGCCGACGGCCTGATCGTGGCGACTCCTACCGGCTCGACGGCGTACGCCCTGTCTGCCGGGGGCCCGATAGTCCCTCCTCACGTGCCCTGCATGGTCCTGGCTCCCATTTGCGCCCATACGCTGTATTCCAGACCGATCATTCTGGCGCCCCACGACCAGTTGAGCATGAGGCCCCGGTGCGAGGCTCAGACGTTCTTCTCAGTGGACGGACAGGACGGAATCGGTGTGAGCGAAGGGGACTCCCTTCAGGTAAGCCTGTCAGAACGGCGTTGGGTCTCGGTGATCACGCTGCCTCAGCAGGGATATTTTGAGCTCCTGCACCGAAAGCTCATGTGGGGATTTGATCCAGTCGGAGAGATGTCTGACGATGCTTGAAGAGCTTTTCATCTCATCTGTCGGCGGCGTTAAAGAGGCTCGCCTGACGTTTTGCCCCGGCCTGACGGTTATCACCGGCGAAAGCGGAACGGGAAAGAGCAGCATTCTTCGCGCCCTCGAGATGGTTTCGGGCCGGCGAGTTACTGCCACGGCCGTGCGAAGCGGCGATCAGCTGGCCGTCGCTCAGGCCGTCTTCACGACCCTTCAGGACTTCCCGTTTCTGGACCAGCCATGCCAGCCGCAGGATCAGTCGATGATTCTGAGGCGCGAGTTCTCTCAGTCAGGGCGCGGAAAGTGCGCTATCCAGGACCAAACCGTTTCGCTTGGCGTCTTGGCTCAGACCGCGGGGGAACTTCTTGCCCTTCAAAGCCAGTTCGCTCAGTTGGCTCTGTTGGACGGGGAAGAGCAGCTCCGGCTTCTCGACCGGTTCGGCGGGCCAGAACTTCTGTCGTGCCGTCAGAAGTTGGCCGACGCGCTGCACCGGGTCATCGAGGCGGAGCGCGGTTTGCGGGCCTTAACCGCAGAGGAAAAAGAACTCCAGGAGCGCTTTTCAAACGCCGAGCGCGTCAGGGAAGTCCTGAAAACGACTGAAGCCGGCGAAAGCCCGGAGAGCTTGGAACTTCAGCTGAACAGTCTGGAAAGCCGCCTGCGAGGCCTGCAGGACCTGAAAGACCGGCGCCGTCGGCTGAACGACGGCGAAGGCGGCGGTCTTCAGGCCGACTTGGCCGAAGTCCTTGGCGGCATTGAACTTCTGTCCGGAGAGGACAGAGAAAACCTTTTAGAGGCTCGGGAGCAGGTGGCCGGTGGCCTTGACCGGCTGTGCCGGCTTCTCGATAAAGCCGCTTCAGCTCAGGCAATAGCAGACCTAGAAGAGGAGACCGAACGGCTGGAAAGTCGGTTGGGCCGGTTGAGGAAGGCGTTTCGTCTCTCTGGGCTGAGCAGCTTTGACCAGCTCTCTGACTGGCTGAAAGAGGCTGACCGAGCGTCCCAATGGCTTGCCGGACTGTCAGATCAGCGGACCAAACTGGCGGCAGGACGGGCCGAAGGGACAAAAGAGCTGTCCGACGCGGTGGCGTGCCTGCGCCAAAAACGGCGCGACGCGGCCGGCCGGCTCAAAACTGCTGCCTCCGCGCACCTATCCGGAATGGCCATGGAGGGCTGCGGTTTCGACGTGGTGCTGACCAAGCTGGATAAAGTCAGGGCAAACGGCGCTGAGAACGTCGACTTCGTCCTTCGCCGGGGAAGCGGCGCCGTTTCGGTGGCCAAAGGGGCGTCCGGCGGGGAGCTGAGCCGAATACTTCTCGCTCTGCAGCTCTCGCTGCCGCCGGCGGCGTTGCCTCAGACTCTCGCGTTTGACGAGGTGGAGGCAGGGCTTGGCGGACGGGCGGCATACCTGACCGGATTGAAGCTGAAAGAGCTTTCGAAAGACGTTCAGGTGATCCTAGTCACTCACGAGGCGATCATCGCCTCGTTGGCCGACGCCCATTACGGCGTAACGCGCCAGAACGACGAGACGTCGGTCCGCCTGTTGGAAGGGGAGAGCCGAGTAGCCGAGATAGCCCGAATGCTCGCCGGAAGCCGGGACGAAAAATCGTTGGCCCACGCGCGCCATTTGTTGGAGACAAAAAGCGTTCCGGCAATTGACGAACGGGACGAAAGACTTTACAATAACTGAGATATTCCGCATGGGATCGGCATAAGCTCTTCGGGGCGCCGAAGCCCAGCGAGAGGAGGAAGCAAGAATGTACGCTATTATCGAAACGGGTGGAAAGCAGTACAAGGTTTGTCCCGGCGACCAGGTAAAGGTCGAAAAGCTGGGCGCTGACGACGGTGCCTCCGTCGTGTTTGACAGGGTTCTGATGGTCGGAGACGGCGAGACGACCAGATTGGGTTCTCCGCTTGTTGAAGGCGCCTGCGTGAAGGCGACCGTCCTGACCACCGACAAGGCCAAGAAGGTCATCGTCTTCAAGTACAAGAACAAGACGAACTACCGGCGGTTCCGCGGTCATCGCCAGCCCTACACGCTGGTATCCATCGACTCAATCGAAGGGTAAACGGTGACAACGGTCCGCGTCTGGCGAATCAATGGACACGTTCGGGGCCTGCTGGTCTCGGGGCACGCTGAAAGCGTCCCGTCGGGCGAGGCGGATATCGTCTGCGCGGCGGTAAGCGTTCTCGTCCAGGCCCTTCACATCGGCCTAGTCGATGTGCTCGGCGTGCCGGTTCGCTCAGAGGTGGAGAAGAAAAGGGCGTCGATAGAAATGCATTGGGACGGCTCTGACCCACTGGCCGATGCCGTGGCAGAAACTATCGTCGCAAGCCTGAAGGAAACCGCTCGGAGTTATCCTGAAAACGTGAAATTGACGGAGGTGTCGTAAATGCTTTTTAAATCAATGGATTTGCAGTTTTTTGCTCATAAGAAGGGACAGGGCAGCAGCACGAACGGCCGGGATTCCAACGCCCAGCGCCTTGGCCTGAAGAAAAGTGACGGCTGTGTCGTAAAGGCCGGCAACATCATCGTTCGCCAGAGAGGCACACAGTTTCATCCCGGCATGAACGTCGGGTGCGGCAAAGACTACACGCTGTTTGCCCTCAAGGACGGCGTCGTGCGGTTCACTCAAAAGGGATCGCGCAAAGTCGTTGCCGTCGAAGAAACGGTCGCGTAACATTCGCGGGGGCCCTTTTGGGCCCCCTTTTTCTTGCCATAGAAGAGGTGAGAAAACTGAAATTCGTAGACTTAGTCCGCATCCACGTCAGCGCCGGTCGCGGCGGCAACGGATGCATGAGCTTTCGCCGCGAAAAATTTGTCCCTAAAGGCGGGCCGGACGGCGGCGACGGCGGCCGGGGCGGCGACGTCTACGTTCAGGCTGACCAGCGGCTGGTCACCCTGGCCGACTACCAGTACAAACGCCGTTTCAGCGCCTCGTGCGGCCTGCCCGGCGAGGGGTCTTTGAAGACTGGAGCCAACGGCGACGACCTGATCGTCAGCGTGCCGTGCGGCACAGTAGTCACAGACGCCGTCACAGGAGAGCCGCTGGCCGACTTGGTGGAAGACGGAGATCGGGTTCGAGTCGCCGCAGGCGGCAAAGGCGGCAAGGGCAACGCCCATTTTGCCAGCTCACGACGCCGGGCGCCTCGGTTCAGCGAAAAAGGGGCCGAAGGTCAGGAGCGGGACGTCAGCTTTGAGCTGAAACTGATTGCCGACGTCGCACTCGTCGGTCTGCCGAACGCCGGCAAAAGCAGCCTGTTGAAGGCCCTGTCGGACGCCAACCCGAAGATCGCCTCATATCCGTTCACCACGCTGTCTCCCAACCTTGGCGTTTTGTCCGTCGACGACCAGAAAGTCATACTGGCCGACATGCCCGGCCTGATCGAGGACGCGCACTTGGATAAAGGGCTTGGGCTGCTGTTTTTGCGCCACATTGAGCGGACTCGCATGAATCTTCACGTCATTGACCTGTCGTCCGGCACGCCTGACGAACTTGAGCGCAACTGGCGCGTCGTGGTCGACGAGTTTGCCCACTACGATCCCAAGCTGCCCGAGCGTCCCTCTGTCGTCGTGCTTAACAAGGTCGATCTGTGGAAGGGAACCGACGAACAGTTGGCCGGCCTGTGCGCGTTCTTCTCAGAGCGTGGGCTCAAAGCGTTTGTAACTAGCGCCCTGACCGGCGAAGGAATTCCGCAGCTCATTGAAAACGTTGCCGGATTCGTCCGGGACAACCCGCGCCCGAAAGGCGTTTTCAGGCTGTTTGAGACCAAGCCTATCCGCATGGAAGAGTCATCAGACGGCGTGTCGATCATTCGCGAGGCTGCCGGCGCTTTCCGGATCATTCACAGCCGCATTGAGGCGGCGTCCGACCGATACGACTTCGGGCAGGAAGAGGCGGTGGTCCGCTTTGGCCGCCTGCTGCGGAGCTACAGGGTCGAAGAGGCGCTGGAGAACGCGGGCGCTCAGGCCGGCGACACAGTGCTGATCGGCGACGTGTCGTTCACCTTTGAGCCTGAAAGGGCTCCGGAAAAGTGAACATCGAAGAGCTGATCCAGCGTTCTGACGACGGCAAAACGCGCCGAGTCGGCATAATGGGCGGAACGTTTGACCCAATTCACAACGCTCACCTGTTGGTCGCTCAGGAAGCTCTCACTGCGCTGACCTTGGACGGTGTCATTTTCGTTCCCACCGGCGACTCGTACCACAAACACAATCGGCACGTCTCATCGGCGGAAGATCGATACATGATGACTTTTTTAGCCACGCTGGACAACCCGGACTTCGCCGTTTCGCGGCTGGAAATAGACCGGGACGGGCCGACACACACGGTGGACACGCTGCGGGAAATGAGATACTGGTTCCCGTCCGGCAAGGTTGAGTTTTACTTTATCACCGGTATCGACGCCGTCATGACCATGGACAGCTGGGCAGAGGCAGAGGAGCTGCCGAACCTCTGCCGGGTCGTTGCGGTCAATCGGCCGGGCTTTGCCGGCGAAAACTACCGCTTTGAAAACCTGTCCGAACGGCTTCGCCAGTCCATCGTCCAGATAGAAATTCCCCTCATGTCCATCTCAAGCACCGACGTAAGACGACGCGTATCTCAGAAAAGAACAGTTCGGTACCTGATACCTCGGGCTGTTGAGCAATATATTGCCAAGAGGAAACTCTACTGCGAGGACTCTGGCGAAGGAGCGTGAAAACGCCGTGAAACGTTGGTTTCTTGTTCTTCTCGTAATTCTGCTGGCAGTTGCTGCGGCCGCCTTAGGCGTGGTAGCCCGGCTGTACAAGCTGGCCCACGTGGACGTCAGCGACCTGAAACAACACCTGAAAATAGAGCAGTTGATGGGATCGGCCAACTTTCTCATCGTCGGCATTGACCAGCTCGATCGGATACACCGTTCAGACGCCATTCTGCTGGTCAAGGTGAACTTGGATAAAAAGACGGTCAAGGCCATGTCCATCCCGCGGGATACCCGAGTTCAGCTTGGACGGCATGGGATCCAGAAAATCAACGCCGCCTATGCCTTTGGCGGAATTGAACTTCTCAAGGACACGGTAACGAACCTCACTGGCGTTCCGATCAATCACACGGTGATCCTGAACTACGAATCGTTCCCGCAGCTGATTGACGCCATCGGCGGCGTTGACATTGACGTGCCGAAAAAGATGGTTTACACCGACCGCGCTCAAGGGCTGTACATCAACTTCATGCCGGGAATGCAGCACATGGACGGCGAAGCGGCGCTGAAATTCTGCCGGTTCAGAAAAGACGCCCTAGGCGACGAAGGCCGAATGAAGCGGCAGCAGCAGTTCATCAAAGCGGCGCTTGCCAAGGTCAAGTCGCCTGCTGTCATCGTCCGACTGCCGGACATCGCCCTGTCGGCCATGAAATTTATCAAGACCGACCTGCCGACCGAGACGGCCTTACAGCTGGCCCTTTACATGAAGGACTTGGACGCCAACAGGATAGAGCTGTTTACCATGCCAGGCGTCGCAGCGTACATCAAAAACCTCAGCTACTGGATTCCGGATTTGCAGAAGGCGTCAATTAAGTTCAGCGACACGCCCGAAGAAGAGCCGGCCCAAGCCGCCGGGAAAGCGCCGGACGGACAGCAGCCGGCGGTTCAAAACCCCGGACAGGAAGGCGCCGCGGCCGCCGGCCAGCCGTCTCCAGAGGACGTCGCCAAGCTCGAAGAGCTTCGCAAGACCATGACAAAGCCTTTGGGGGTCCTGAATGGGGCCGGGCAGGCCGGCATAAGCCGAAAAACGGCGACACTGCTGGAACGTCTGGGGCTTTCGGTTGGGTACACCGGCAACGCCAAACATTACGGTTATCAGTTCAGCGTCGTTCACTATCCCAAAGGCCCCAAGCCGAAGGAGGCCGTCCTTTTGGCTAGTCTCTGCAAGATCCCGGACAACTTGGTGATTGGGACCTCAGTGCCGCAGCTGTCACTAGTGCTCGGGAAGGACTACGAGAAGATTTACGGAATTTTAGAGAAGCTGCCTATCAAACGGTAGGCAAACCAAAGCCAAGGAGGTATGGAATTTGATAGGCGAAGGAACTCAACGCGTCATCAACGCGATTGTATCGGCCTTAGAAGACAAGAAGGCAATTGACGTCAAGGTCATTGACCTCGAAGGGCGAACGTCACTGGCCGACGCTTTCATCTTAGCAACGGGGAACTCGGACGTGCACATGTCCACGCTCGTCCGCGTCGCCGACGAAACGCTGACGAAGGAAGGGATCACCCCGCGGATTGAAGGGGAGTACAGCACCCAATGGGCCCTAATCGACGGCGGAGACGTGATCGTTCATATATTCGGCGTCAAAGCCAGGGAATTTTACAGCCTGGAGCGCATCTGGAAGGCAGTCGAAGCGGAACGGCAGGGATAAACCTTCCGCTGTTCAGGCTATAAGACAAACTTCAAAAGGAGACGTCAGGATTCGATCCTGACGTCTCCTTTTTTTATGCTGAACGGCCGAGAAAAAATGGCAGAGGAAAGCCGTTCTCCAGTTAGTCTGATAATGTTTTTATCGCGGCGGATGTGAAGACCGGTCGGTAAACTGTGAATGAACGGTGGATAAGAGGACATCAGAAGTAAAATATAATTTAGACACCCCTGAGAGCGTGTGAATCATTTGTGGATAAAGTGAAATTGAGTTTCTTTGCAGTATCGTTTAATAATCAAGTCGATCAGAAGGCAGGTGTCCCCTCTAAATTGGAATTTAGTGGGTTGTGGATAGATAAATTCCGCTGAAAGTTATCCACACGCGGAGTGCGTCCGCTAGATTAAGCGCTGAAATCATGAACGTAAACGATGCTCCGAGTTGGTTTGCTGTTCTCATTGATCGGGGCTGTTGGTGCGGTTGAAGAAAGGGCTTGTGCGTATTGATCGCTAGTGCAGCTCGGTGCGGGCCGGTATGGAAGTGCAAGGCAATATGGAGTCACAAGCGAGAAGGCATAAATAACAACGAGAGACCGACAAACGCAAAATACATCGGCGACACCAGGCAGATCACCAGCATAAATGCCGCAGCGCTGCGGCGGATCCTTCAGACAACAGATCAGACAATAGAAAGCCGCTGCGGAACGTTAGCGGAACGTTATGCTCAAAGAATGTCTCAGTCAAGGAGAACGTTCGTTTGGCTGTTAAAGAAAGCAACGCGAAAAAGACGAGCGACGGCCGTAGGATATCAGGCCGCCGCTCACTACAGAGCTTCATATTTGGCGATATATGCTAGTGCAGTTTTAAGACACATCGCAAAGAGAGGTTTGTTAGAAAGAACCTGCCTTTTTATAGGCAGGTGAAACCCCCAAGAGAATGAACCAACGTCTTATTGGCCCATCCTTAAATGTCTTATAATGTATCTTATGTTTCATAGAGCGCTGAAATCGGGTAAGGCGGCCTGACGTTGGCTTTAAATTTGGGCCTATTGGTCCGTTGTTTATCAGGGCAACTGTAACCTTTGAGTCATTCGCCGTGAATGCACGGAGTGCTGCAGAGTCTTTGCAACTTTCTCACAGAACGAGGCGCTTTTTTCTGAGTTTTCGCTGTCTCTTCCTGCGGGCGCGAGACGTTTTCCTGAAGTAATCGGGCTTGTTTCTTCTAGTGGATCTCGTATACAACTGGGCCGCAAAATCTCACCCTAGTAAAAAGTGTTAGCTGGGCTATAATAAATATACTTATGAGGATGTGTCTGTGATGAATAAGGAGAGTTTTGCTAAGGTGCCTTGCTTCATGCTGTCGCTTGTGGCCTGCGTGGCCCTCTTTTCTTCCACGTGCTTTGCCGCGCTCGTGCCTCCCGGTGAGCACCCGTTGGATAAGAAAGCCGAGGAAGTCGACATCGATTCTATGTCAACAGCTGACGTGGTCGATTTTTATGATTCTTTGATGGACGGTTGGAAAAAGGAAATTGCCAGAGCCGACGAAGAGCTTTTAAAGGTCCTGCCGGCGGCCGGAAAGGAAAAATTCAAAAAAACTCAAAAAGCGTGGGAGGCGTTCTCTCAAGCTGAAAACGACGTCCTTGATCTGGCCATAGAGAAAGTGAATGAAGGACCGTACGGCGGAACAATGTGGGTATCGATTCAGGCCAACAGCCATGCCGAGTTTACCCGGGTGCGGGCCATGGAACTTCTGACGTACTTGGATTGGTACAAGAATCGAAAGATTGAGCTTTCTGATGATTGCGAGACAGAATATATGAGTGATGTGGATCAAGATATCTGGGGATCTCTGCCAGATAATTTGCCTGACGGCTCTAAAGACAGTGCGGCCAAGCTGAAAGCAGCGTGGGAAGCGTTCGCTGCCAGCGAAAAGGACTTCATTAACTGGCTTGCCCGTGAACTGGGAGGGGCTACAGGAGATGACATTTGGATTGAAGCAAATTCTGCCTACATCTGCCCTCTCGCCAACGTACTCTCTGTCTGTGAAAATGCGGAGGAGTACACGGAAAGCGACGCAGATGACGAAGCCGGCGACGAAGATGAAGCCGGAGACGAAAACGAGGACAACGGCGGCGCTGAAGACTCTGAAGCCGAGCCTGTGGCGAATTAACTGGCAGTCCTCCTTGTCGCTAGCTCAGTGTGTCTGATAATGTTTTTATTCTAGCGAACAAAAAGGAGCTACAGGATTTTTTGATATGCTCCCCCCAAGTAGGACAGGGAAATATAAAACCTACTTGGGGGGTATTTCTATGCCTAGAAAAAGCAAGATAGACTCAACTTTGAAAATCTCTCTGGTTGAAAGCTATTTCCGAAACGAAATCAGCTGCACGGAAGCGACAAGGCAAGCGGGGTTTAAGAGCCGTGCATCGTTTAGCGGCGTAAAAGTACCGCCAGCCGATTGCTCGACTGGCGGTACGAGTCCTTTTGATTTTTTACTGTCCTATTGACGGGGAGCATACCATTTTCCTGCGGCTCCCCTTTTATTTTTATCTCAGATTTCAGCAAGTGAGAAGAAAACCTCTGGTTTCAGGCTCGCTCCGCCCACGAGGGCGCCGCTCACGGCCGGCTGGGCAAAATACTGCCCCGCGTTCTCCGGCTTGACGCTCCCGCCGTACAGAACAGGAACGCCGCTCTGATCGGCCAAACGTTGGCAGACTGCTTGAGCGTCTGAAGGAAGGGCGGCTTTCCCTGTCCCGATCGCCCAAATAGGCTCATAAGCAATAAGCCAGTCATGAGATCCCTCAAGAGCTTGAAGGACTGGCGCTATTTGTTCGTCGATGATCGTTTGAGTTTGGCCAGCTTCTCTCTGCTCCAGCGACTCCCCTACACAGACGACGGGAATAATGCCGGCAGCGCGGCACGCTGCGGCCTTAGCAGCCACAAGCGCCGACGTCTCGCCCTGATACTGGCGCCGTTCGCTGTGACCGACGATCGCGTAACGACAGCCTGACTCTTTTGCCATCGACGCGGAAACCTGGCCGGTAAATGCCCCGGACGGTTGATCGCTCACGTCCTGCACGCCCAGCGACACCGGCGAATCGCCAAGGCCCTCTTTAAGCGCCGCCAAAGAAAGAAACGGCGGAAAAAGAGCCCAGACAGCCCGGTCCTCAGAGCTTGCAGAAACGAGAGACCGGAATTTGGCCCCGAACTCCTGAGCTTGGGACGGGCCGAGGTTCATCTTCCAATTGCCGAAAAGGTACAGCTTCTTTTGTGCCGTCATCGTTTGCTCCTTTCGCGGAAAGCACCGTCGGACGAATGCTGCGCGGCAAAAGCGTTCTGCCGCAGCCGTCCGTTGGGCTGAGAATGCTGGGATATTCTGCTGACAGGCAGGTCAGCCGTTTAAGACCGATAAGATTATGACGGCTTAAAAGGAGATTCGCAAGTGCTCCTAGCCTCAGACGAAAAGCGCCAAACGGGCGAAACCAAGCTTTTACAAAGCGGGACTTTGCCAGAATTGAAGAGAAAGTTAAATGATATGGCGGCCTTGCTGTTGTTTTAGGGAAAGTCGGCCCACTGACCTATTCCCCAATTCCCCCTTTAGCCTCTGACTAGCAGACGCTTATGAATCACGAATGCTCCGTCTGGAATGATGCAAGGCCAAAGGCGAAAAAACAACAAAAAGCAGAATCAAGGTGGTCGAACACTCTTTGGTACCTTGCCTGACATGTGAAGCAGCTTTTTATATCAATATTCAAATGACGCGGAACAAATTATGACATAAGGCATCTCCCTACTTTTAGTGCTGTTTTTGTAGCTGCTCATGTAAGATGTTTTTTCTCTTTAAAGGATAAAAAATATTTTTGTAGCCTAAATATGAGGTATAATAAAACAACATCCTTTTTGTGTTTTATTTGATCGCAAGCTCTCAAGATACTATGAGACAGGGCATACTGTGACAGTTAGAAATGCAAAGTTGTATCGACTGTCTCCTCACTTGAAAAGGAGTTTTAAGAGAGTGTCTTTGTCCTCTACCATAGGCCAGCATCGTATCATTGAGTCATATGTTGACAACGAACTTACATTAAGGCGTTATGCAAGGAGAATGCTGAATGAGCCATCTTAGCTATAAAAAACTTTGGAAACGTCTGATTGATCTGGATCTTACTAAAACACAGCTCCGAGAAGGTGCTGGAATCAGCACTTCCACTATGTCGCGCCTTAAAGTCGGAAGTAACGTAAATACCGAAGTCATTGTGAAAATTTGTGACTATCTCAGTTGCCGGGTTGAAGACATTTGCGAATTGGAAAAATCAGAGTGATTTCACTTGCAGGAGGATAAAAACTATGACCATTGTGGAACAAGTCTTACAAGATGCGGCTCATTCCATAGAACAGTTCACCGAGGCAGAACTACAGCAGATTGAATCCCAGCTCACAAAAAGAGAAAAAAGAGGTACTCCATACTGGGAAGTGAATTGCTTGGTGCGCAACAAGGTAATTCGTGCCACGCCAGAAGAAATAGTCCGGCAGCTTTATATTCTCAAACTGCACAGTATTTACAACTATCCACTTGATTTGATGCAGGTTGAATATCCTGTTCATTTCGGGCGTGAAGTTAAACGTGCTGACATCGTGATATTCGACAAAAAACATTCCACGACCCCGTACATTATCGTGGAACTTAAAAAGCCAAAGCTGAAAGATGGAAAAGAGCAGCTTCGCTCTTACTGTAACGCTACAGGTGCGCCAATTGGTATTTGGACAAACGGCGGACAGATCTCCTACTATCACCGTAAGGATCCAAACTATTTTGAGGATATCCCCAACATTCCAAGTGCCGAAGAATCCCTTAAAGACATTTTGACCGAACGTTGGACACTTGACGATTTAGTGGCAAAAGATAAGCTGGTCACCGAGCGTAAAAGCTTGAAAGATCTCATTTTGGAAATGGAAGACGAAGTCCTTGCAAATGCGGGCGTTGATGTTTTTGAAGAAGTTTTCAAGCTAATCTTCACCAAGCTATTCGATGAGATGCGTTCGGGCCGTAATAAGAAGCGAAACTTAGAGTTTCGTAACCATGGGGAGACAGACGAAGAGCTCAAGAAGAAAATCCAATTCTTATTTGATCAGGCAAAAGATCAATGGGACGGAGTATTTACTGGCGATGCTAAACTTTTACTATCGCCGTCTCATTTGGCAATTTGCATTTCTAGCCTGCAGGATGTAAAGCTGTTCAACTCTAACCTTGATGTTGTGGACAACGCCTTCGAATATCTTATGAGTAAAACCAGCAAAGGAGAAAAAGGCCAGTTCTTCACTCCGCGCTATGTAATCGAAATGTGCGTCAAAATGCTTAATCCGCGTGCAGACGAAACTATGATCGATACGGCAGCCGGATCCTGCGGCTTCCCTGTACATACAATGTTCCACGTGTGGCGCTCCATCATGAAAGAAAAAGAGTCAGTTCAATCCAATCTATTCACAACAGAAGAAAAACCGGATGAATGTACATATTATGTTAATAATAATGTATTCGCAATTGACTTTGACGAAAAAACTGTTCGTGTTGCTAGAACCCTGAATCTCATTGCAGGAGACGGGCAAACGAACGTTCTTCATTTAAACACCCTCGACTACGAACACTGGGATGATACCGCTAAAGACAATGATTGGCGCTACAACGTGGGATGGAGACGCCTATGCAGGCTGAGAACAACTAAAAACTCAAAAACTACGCATTTAACTTTGATATTGTTATGGCCAACCCGCCTTTTGCGGGGGATATTAAAGAGTCTCGCATCATCACCAAATATGACCTTGGTAAAAACGCTAAAGGCCAGTTCCAAAGTAAAGTCGGGCGTGACATCTTATTCATTGAACGCAATTTGAATTTTCTAAAACCGGGTGGCCGCATGGCAATCGTACTGCCACAAGGACGCTTTAACAACGCCTCTGACAAATACATTCGTGATTTCATTGCCGAGCATTGCCGAATTCTTGCTGTCGTGGGGTTACATGGGAATGTTTTCAAACCACATACTGGGACAAAGACGAGTGTTCTGTTTGTGCAAAAGTGGGATGACAAGCTCTGCCCAAAAAAAGAGGATTATCCTATCTTCTTTGCCACGATGCAAAAACCAAGCAAGGATAACTCAGGCGATAAGATCTTCGCATGCGACGAGAATGGGGTGCCGAAACTTGATAACCACGGGCATTTATTCGTAGATCACGACCTCTATAATCACGAAGGACTCACGAACGACGGCATTGCGGAAGCATTTCAAGAGTTCGCCAAACGAGAGGGCTTATCTTTTTTTCAATGAGCCCATCCTTCAGCTCTGAACACTATCAGAAACTGATGGATGGGCTGGAAGCAGTAGAGAAAAACTACAAAGAAATTTGGACAAATACTGCCAGAATAGACGCGGAGTACTTTAAAAAAGCAGACTTGCGTTTATTAAACAAGCTTAAATCTCTTAGTCTTAAAAAATTAAGTGATATGTTCTATATAACGGACGGTATCCATGCATCTATTAATTACGATCCTAACAGTAGTGTTCACTTGCTTTCGGCCACTTCTCCTAGAAAAGGATTTGTAAACGTTGATCGGGATGTCAGAATTTCATTAAAACAACATAAAGCGAATCCTAGAACGGCCTTACGTGAAAAAGATGTGTTAATCTCTACAGTCGGGACTATAGGTAATGTTGCTATGGTTACTAGCGACATTCTTCCGTCAAATTCTGATCGTCATGTAGCAATTCTTCGTGCTAGAGGAAAAAACGTTTTTGCCGAATGTATGACAGTATTTTTAATGAGCAAATATGGAAAAACTCAATGTCTCAGAGAGACCTCAGGTAATGTTCAACAAAACCTTTTTTTATACATGATTAGAGACCTTTGGGTGCCTGAGTTTTCTCCGTGTTTTGAGAGTAAGGTCACTACTCTCTTCAAGGAAGCTAACAGACATCGCATTGAATCTCAACAGACTTATAGAGAAGCACAAGCTATTTTATTAAAATACCTAGATATCCCATATCATTATCATTTGTCAAATGCCCCAATATCAATTCGTGCATTGCGAGAATCGTTCCTTAAAACAGGCCGTTTGGATGCAGAGTATTACCAGCCAAAGTATGACTCTTTGATTCAAGCCATTAGGAGTTATCACAATGGATATGCTCAATTTGCTGATGTTTTTAATCTTCGGGACCAAAACGTTGTGCCTAAGCCCAACCAAGAGTATCAATATATTGAATTGGCCAATGTAGGGAGTCTGGGACAAATCAACGATATAACAAAGGCACTCGGGAAAGAATTGCCGAGTCGTGCTCGACGTATGGTTAAAACCAATGATGTAATTCTCTCTTCCATTGAGGGTTCAATGAATAGCATCGCGTTAATTCCTAAGGAGTACAATAACGCGCTTTGCTCAACAGGTTTTTATGTACTTAACTCCGAAACTCTCAAACCAGAAGTGACGCTTATTCTCTTCCAATCGTTGTTTATGCAAGATTTGTTAAAACGTGGTTGCTCTGGAACAATTCTCACCAGTCTAAATAGAAATGACTTGTTTAATATTCCCATTCCAATCTTGGACGGCGAAATACAGAATAAAATTTCGTCGTATGTTCAAGAAAGCATGAGATACCGCCAACAAGCAAAAGAATTACTTCATCTGGCGACAGAATCTGTTGAATTGGCTATTGACAAAAGTGAAGATGACGCTGTCGTAATGCTGACAGACAGACAGACAGACAGACAGACAGACAGACAGACACTAATTGCTACCTATAATCAGAAAGCCATGTACTACTGGCGCTTGGCAATCTTCTATTTCTTAGAAGAGTTAGGTTGTTTTGCCAACTTGCAAGAGCAACAGTGCAACTATGTTGTCAAGAATTTCTCGGAAACCTTCCGAGCTTCAGGGAGATTGGATAGCGAATACTATCAGACAAAGTATGACAAATTATTTGTGCAACTCGGAAGGCTGAATAGTAAGAAGCTATCTCACCTTGTCAGGATACAGAAATCCATTGAGCCTGGCAGCGCTGCCTACATGGAAAAAGGAATTCCGTTTGTTCGAGTACAGGATTTATCCTCACAAGGCATTAGTGAGCCATGTATCTATCTTGACCAGAAAAGTTGCGCCGAGGCCCCTCGTCCTCAGAAAGACACAATCCTATTTTCTAAAGATGGAACTGTTGGTATTGCCTACAAAGTACAAGAGAATGATCCTGAGTTCGTAACTTCATCGGCAATTCTGCATCTGAACATGAAAACAGATGAGATGCTTCCTGATTACCTGACATTAATGTTGAACTCCCCTATAGTTCAGCTACAAGCTGAACGAGATGCAGGCGGTTCGGTCATCAACCATTGGAAGCTGTCTGAAATTGCAGATGTGCTAGTGCCTGTGCTCTCCTACGAACAGCAAAAAGAAATCAGCTTATTAGCCCAATCGAGTTTTAGGTATAGGACAATAAGCAAGCAGTATCTCGAAATCGCTACGCGTGCGGTTGAGGTCGCTATTGAGCAAAATGAAGACGCAGCTATCTGTTACATCGAAGATTGTGAGAATCTGCTAGTATAATAAGTCTAAAAGGACGGTTCTCCTCAGTGTACTGGTCCACGAAAGCTCCATAATCAAACTGTTTGGACAGATGAAGAGAAAAAAATTATAGTAAAAGAGGTGTTCATACATATTTTTACAACTTACAGAACAAATGCAAGCTAACCTACGTGCAGTAGCGGAAAAATTTGGACACACGGAGCAGTGGCACGTCGAACAGGCACTAAATCAGTATCTTGAAGATTTAGAAGACGCAGCTATCGGTGATGAGGCGTATCAAGAATATTTACGTTCTGGAAAGAAGTCTTACACGATGGAAGAGGTCCGAATAGTCTGTGGATTGGACAGTTGATTTTGTGGAACCACAACAAGCGCGACGCCACT
>NZ_AWWC01000021.1:0-13190 GCF_000468895.1 Jonquetella sp. BV3C21
CCCGCATTCATCTGTCGAAGGATTCGGCAGAGATTTCTGCATTGTTTGAGTTGGTGCGCTCATGTGATCGCCCTCCTGAGCTGATTTTATACAATCAAGCGAGAAAAGGCAAGAGACGAAGCAAATGGTTGCCGATCAATTCTGGGTTGTTGAGTTCGAGAAGGCGCCGCCTTGTTGGGTAAGACGATAAAATGCAGCTGCATTCGAGCGAATCGAGAATCTTATGGCAGACCTTGAGCCTCGATGTCAAGGTGCGCGCGAGTGAACCATTCGGATAGGCGAAAACAGGGCGGCAAATATGTATAAAATTTGACGTCTTTTGTGGCCAATTTATGAAAGTTCTTGAAAGCAGGGGCGCTCGTCCATGGACTTCGGCTTGATAGGGTGGAAAAAGTCGAAGGACAAGCTGAGAAAGACCAAAGACCAAAGACCAAAGACCAAAGACCAAAGACCAAAGACCACTAAAGGCGAAAGGCGAAAGGCGAAAGGCGAAAGGCGAAAGGCGAAAGGCGAAAGGCGAAAGGCGAAAGGCGAAAGGCGAAAGGCGAAAGGCGAAAGGCGAAAGGCGAAAGGCGAAAGGCGAAAGGCGAAAGGCGAAAGGCGAAAGGCGTTTCTCCTGTTGAAGGGGCGTTGGACTTTAAAAGAAGATCTGTCACCAGCCAAACAGCAGGGGCCGGCCGGCGTAGCTTGGCGCAGAAAATGAGACGGTCTCTCCAAAAGCAGTTTTTTCGCCGTATCGGTCAGCGGTGGACCGACGGCGGAGGGAAAACTGGTGAAAATTTTATTCGTCGAAAGAATATGTGGTGGTTCTTTTTTTTTCAGACAGCTAAAAAGTCAGAAAAAGCATTTAATAAATAAAGAGCTGAGGCGGAAAATTTTCTCTTGTTTTATACAATTAACCTCAAATAAAGACGAACAAAAAATATGACGACGAAAAAACAGGATGAAACGGCCTGGCCACTCGTCGATTTATAAAAAGAATATATGTTATTTATTATTTGAAATTTATTCTAGGCTTGAGAAGTTCGCTGGACTTGTAGTGTTTGCTGAAATAATTTCTGTAGAGGCGGGAAAAACACCCTAAAACAAGGATTAATTTTTGTCGCTTTACCATGTCATGTGAGCATTGAAAATTGTATAAAGTCTGTTATACTGTGTTCAAGCGGCAAAAACGACTTAACCTGTGATACGTGAGTTGTGGCAGCTTAAAGCGCAGTTTTTCACAGGGCCGCGCTAATACTCGAGGGGAGAGAAATTTACGATGAACAGAAAACTGGCTATCTTGGCTGTCGGAGCCCTATTAGGACTGTCGTCCGTCGCTTTTGCCGGCGGACGGGGAGAGACGCTTCGCGTTGGCGTGGCGATCGACGCGAAGAACTTTGACCCTCAGAACTCGGTCGACACGTTTTCCTTCTCCATGCAGAAACAGATTTATGAGCCATTAGTCACGGTTGACGGCAAGACCCGCAAGCTGGTTCCAGTGCTGGCTGAAAGCTGGGAAATGCTCGACGACGTGACCTACAAGTTCCACCTTCGCAAAGGCGTTAAGTTCCACAACGGCGAAGAGCTCACCGCCGACGACGTGGTGTTCTCCCTCAAGCGGGTGACCGATCCGGCTCAGTCGGTGTTTGCCAAGTCGAAGGGGATTTACATCGACCCGAACGGATTCGAGATCATCGACAAGTACACGGTCATTGTGCGAACCAACGGCGTGGTCGGCGGGTTCCTCGGCTCGATGAAGCACCCCTACGCCTCCATAATGAACCGCAAGGCCGTCGAAGAGGCCGGCAAGGAATATTTCCGTCATCCAGTTGGCACCGGCCCGTATAAGTTCGTCAGCTGGACGAAGGGCGAAAAAGTAGAGCTTGAGGCCTTTAAGGACTACTGGGGAGAGAAGCCCTACGCGGAGAAGATGACGTTCGTTGTGCTGCCGGATGACAGCAGCCGGGTCATCGCGCTGGAGACCAACAAGGTTGACATGATTTACGCAGTGCCGTCGGGCGACTTCAATCGGCTGAGCGAAAGCAGCGACGTCAAGGTCGTCAAGGCGCCTGGTCTGGTTCTCCTTCACCTGGGCATGAACACGCAGAACCCCAAGCTGTCTGACCCGCGGGTGCGCTTGGCGATTGAGTACGCCATCAACAAGGACGCCTATAACCAAGTGGTCTATAACGGCAACGCGGTGACACCGAAGGGGCCGCTTCCGACCGCCTGCTCGTGGTTCCCTGAAGACGCTAAGCCGTGGCCCTTCGATCCGGAAAAAGCGAAAAAGCTGCTGGCCGAGGCTGGGGTCAAGCTGCCTTTGGAGCTGAATCTGTGGGTTATCAACGCTCAGGACCGTATTGACGGGGCGACGGTTATCCAGTCCATGCTGGCTCAGGTTGGCATCAACGTGAACGTTCAGGTGTTCGAGAACGCCGTGTTCGACGACAAGCTCAAGGAAGGCAAGCACGACATGTATCTGGGCACGTGGGGCATGCAGACGAACCGGGACGCGGGCATCTACTGGCAGTCGCTGTTCACGATTCCGGCCATTGGTTCGACCAACAAGACGTTCCTGAAGGACGAACTGGTTGACGGGTACATCAAGGAAGCCACTCAGACGGCGAACGAAGACAAGCGTTCCGAGCTGTTCCAGAAGATCTGGGATCGGCTGAACGAGCTGCATCCGTTCGTGTATCTGTCTCACGCTGACGAGCTGAACGGCGGCCAGAAGGACATCATCGGGCTCGAAGACCTGTACGACGGAAAGGTCAACTACTTGGGCAACGTCCACTATCCCGAGCAGGAGCGGCTGAAGTAACGGCGTCAAAAGTTTTTCCAACGCAGCACGGCACGTCTATAAAGAACTGCCGGAGGGGAGCAGTAAGATGGTCAAATACATTGTTCGTCGTATTTTGCTGTTGATACCTATCGTTTTGAGTGTCATGTTTATCCTGTTCACCATTCTGTACTTTACGCCGGGCGATCCGGCGCGGATTGCGCTGGGCGAAGAAGTCACCCCAGACGCCATCGCTGCCTTCCGAGCGGAGCATGGTCTGGATAAGCCGTTTTTCGTCCAGTTTGGCAACTACGTTTACCGGGCCGTGTTCAAAGGCGATCTGGGGTACTCCTACGCCATGCAGAGCCCTGTTTCCATGGAAATCGGCCATCGCGTTCCGGTGACGATGAAGCTGGCGTTCTGGGCCGTCGTGTTCAGCACCGTGGTGGGCATTCCGCTGGGGATTATCTGCGCTATCCGGCAGTACTCGATTCTGGACAGCATCACGACGCTGATTACGCTGTTAGGCGTTTCGATGCCCACGTTCTGGACCGGGCTGTTGATGATTTTGGCCTTCTCGGTCCATCTGGGGTGGTTCCCGTCCATGGGATTCGACTCGGTGAGCGCCATGGTTCTTCCGGTGTTCACTTTGTCCGGTTCCTCCTTGGCGCTTATCGCCCGAATGACCCGTTCCAGCATGCTGGAAGTCATTCGGTCCGACTACGTGCGCACCGCGCGGGCCAAAGGCCAGACGGAGCGGAAGGTCATTTACCGGCACGCCCTGCCCAACGCGCTGATCCCGATCATGACGATCGTCAGCATGCAGTTCGGAACCCTTTTGGGCGGGTCGATCGTTACCGAAGCGGTGTTCTCCATTTCTGGAATCGGGCGGTTGATGATCGAGGCGATCAAGATGCGGGATTACCCGATTATTCAGGGCGGCGTCCTGTTTATCTCCATTGCTTTCTGTCTTATCAACCTGTTCGTCGACGTGATGTACGCGTTCGTGGATCCCAGAATCCACGTGAAATAGAGGGGGCTCCGCGTAATGTCAAAGAACAACTCAATGCTCAAATACACTCTCATCCGGCTCCGGCGGAACTACTTGGCGCTGGTGGGGCTGTTCATCGTCGTGCTGCTTATCCTGACGGCCGTGTTCGCCGACCAAGTGGCGCCGTACCGGTACGACGAGCAGGATTACATGATGATCCGCAAGCCGCCTTCTGCGACGCACCTGCTGGGGACTGACGAGTTCGGGCGCGACGTGCTGAGTCGCCTAGTGTACGGTTCCAGAGTTTCCCTTCAGGTGGGGCTGATCGCCGTTTCGATTTCCCTGATCGCCGGCGGCACAATCGGCGCGGTCGCCGGATACTTTGGCGGCGCGTTGGACAACTTGCTCATGCGTTTCATGGACGTCCAGCTGGCCATACCAACCATACTTTTGGCCATCGTCATATCGGCCGTTCTAGGGCCAGGATTGATGAACTTGATGGTGGCCGTCGGCATCACGTCGATTCCTCGGTTCGCCCGTCTGATGCGGGCGTCGGTCTTGTCGGTGAAGGACATGGAGTTCATCGAAGCCGCGAAGGCGATGGGCGCGAGCCACGCGCGGATTATCCTCGTTTATATTCTGCCCAACTGTGCGGCCCCTCTCATCGTTCAGTCCACGCTGAGCGTGGCGAACGCGATTCTTTTCGCGGCCACCCTGAGCTTCTTGGGCTTAGGCATTCAGCCGCCGTTCCCCGAGTGGGGCGGCATGCTTTCGGCCGCTCGGCCGTACCTAAGGAACAGCGCTTACCTGAGCGTTTTCCCCGGGCTGGCTATCATGATAACGATTCTGGCGCTCAACTTCCTTGGCGACGGCCTGAGAGACGCGCTTGATCCCAAGCAGAAGCGGTAGGCCGGCCATGAGCGATATTCTTCTTGATATCAAGAATCTGTCGGTGCAGTTCAACACCGACTCGGGGGTCGTGCACGCTGTCAACGGACTGAACCTTCGGCTTGAGCGCGGAAAAGCGCTCGGCTTCGTCGGCGAGACCGGAGCCGGCAAGACGACGACGGCCCTGTCGATATTGCAGCTCATTCAGACGCCTCCCGGAAAAATAACCGAAGGCGAGATTCTCTTCCGCGGCAGCGACGTTCGGAAGATGACCGAAGCGGAAAAGCGTCACATGCGCGGCGGCGAAATCGCCATGATCTTCCAAGACCCAATGACCTCGCTCAACCCGATCATGACGGTGGAGCAGCAGATCATGGAGATGGTCGTCCTTCACTCGGATCTGAAGGGCGCCAAGGCGCTGGAGCGGGCTCACGAGATGCTGGAGATGGTGGGCATTCGGCCCGAGCGCGGCAAGGACTTCCCTCACCAGTTCTCCGGCGGCATGCGCCAGCGCGTTGGCATCGCTATCGCCTTGGCCTGCCGGCCCAGCCTGCTCATCGCCGACGAGCCGACGACGGCTCTTGACGTGACGATTCAGGCTCAGGTGTTGGATCTTATCAACGAGCTTCAAAAGAAGGTGCAGACGTCCCTGCTGCTGATAACCCACGACCTTGGGATCGTGGCGGAGACCTGCGATGACGTGGCGATCATGTACGCCGGCGCGGTGGTGGAGTACGGCCCGATTCAGGCGCTGTACGGACACCCGCTTCACCCGTACACTCAGGGGCTGTTCGACGCCGTCCCGGATCTGGAAAGCCCGCTCGGCGGAAAACTGGCCGTGATCCCCGGGATGCCGCCGGATCCGACGAACCTGCCGACCGGCTGCAGCTTCTCGCCGCGGTGTCCCTATGCCACTGACCAGTGCCATAAAGCGGCCTGCGGCATCAGAGAAATTGAACCGGGACATTTTGTAAACTGCTACACGCCGCTTGGCCTGAACGCTGGGGGGAGGAGCCGGGCATGACCGAGAACGCCGTGCAGAACAACGATATCCTGCTCGATATCAAGCACCTGAAAAAGTACTTCCAAGTGGGCGGCGGACAACTTCACGCCGTTGATGACGTGTCGGTCAAGATTCCCCGCGGCCGGACGCTGGGGCTCGTCGGCGAGTCGGGCTGCGGCAAGTCGACGTTCGGCCGGGTCGTCATCGGCCTGATTCCAGCGAGCGGCGGCGAGGTGATCTTCGAGGGCAAGAACAGCTTGGAATTTAAGGGCGACCGGCGGAGTCAGTTCCGCCAGGAGGCTCAGATCGTCTTTCAGGATCCGTTTTCTTCGCTGAACCCCCGCATGTCAGTCTCGCAGCTGATTTCTGAACCGCTGATCATCAACAAGACGTGCCATTCCCGCAAGGAAATGGACGCCAAGGTCAAGGAGCTGATGGACACGGTCGGGTTGGCCGAACGGCTGACTACGTCGTTCCCTCACGAGCTTGACGGCGGCCGCCGCCAGAGAATCGGCATCGCCCGGGCCTTGGCGCTGGATCCCAAGTTCATCGTGCTGGACGAGCCGGTTTCGGCTCTCGACGTGTGTATCCAAGCCCAGGTGCTCAACCTGCTGGGCGACCTGAAAAAGGAGCGGGGCTACACCTATCTGTTCATTTCCCACAACCTGAGCGTCGTCCGTTACGTGTCCGACTCGGTGGCGGTGATGTATCTGGGCGTCGTGGTTGAGCAGGCTGACAACACCGTGCTGTTCGGCGAGCCGATTCACCCGTACACCCAGGCGCTTCTGTCCGCCGTGCCGATTGCTCGTTTGGGCGCGAAGCGTCATCGGATTCTGCTTGAAGGAGATGTGCCCAGCCCGATCAACCCGCCGGCTGGCTGCCGGTTTGCCGGCCGCTGCCGGTACCGTCAGGATCGGTGTCTGACCGAGACGCCGCAGCTTGAAGAGATCCGTCCGGGGCATTTGGTCGCCTGCCTGCGGTCCAGGGAACTGCTGGGCCATCAGGCTAACTAGGTAAGGACGAGATGGAAAAGGAGCGGATGCGCTGGTTCGTCGGCATCCCTGTGCTGACCAACCCGCTGATTCTCCGGGACGTCCTTGTTCTGACCGCTCTCGCATGGGCGGGCACTGTTGCTGCTATCGTCGCTTTTCAGTGGTTTTTCGGCGGCTCCGTTCGGCCTGAACATTTTCTCGGAGCCGCCATTTACGCCTCGTATCTGGCCGTCATGATCGTCGGGCTTTTCGTCCTGATCGGGATCGCTTTTATCGGAAAGTTCGGCGCTCTCTACAAGCTGGACGAGGACGGCCTGTACGTTGAGCAGTTCCGTGGGACTTTGGAGCGGACAGGAACTGGCAGCGGCATCGGCTACCCGGTTCGCTTGGTTGGCCAAACCCACAAAAGTTCCGTCCGAGTGATCGGATGGGAGAAAATCGCCGGGTGCCGTCTTCTCGAGAACAGAAACGTGGTTCTTCTGCTGGGAAGCCGAGGCATTTTGACGAAGCTGTATTGTCCTGACAGGGAGACAGCCCAGGCTGCTGCCAAGGTCATCGGTTCTCGGACCAAAACGGAAGCATAGGAGGATCTTCCCGGCCGCGCCGCCGAACGCTTTTCAGGGAAGCAGGCGGTCTTATGAGTTGAGAGGAGGAATTCGATCGTGAGAAAGTTTTTGCTGTGCGCTGCTCTTGCGGGCTGTCTGATGGCGAGTCCCCTGGCGGCAAAGAACATGGAGCACTTTAGTTTGGGCGTAGCGGACGATGTGAAGACCCTCGATCCTATGATGGCCTCCGACACCATGTCATTCTCGGTGGCGCTACATATGTTTGAACCGCTGGTGAACGTCGACGGCCGCACCAAGCAGCTCGTGCCGGTCCTGGCCGAAAAATGGGAAATGCTCGACGACCACACGTACAAGTTCTACCTGAGACACGGCGTCAAGTTCCACAACGGCGAAGAGATGAAGGCCAGCGACGTGATCTTCTCGGTCAAGCGGTTCGCACAGGAGTCGATATTCAAGGGCTCAACGGGAAAGTTCATCGACCCGGACGGCTGCGAAATAGTCGACGATTACACCGTGCTGATTCGGACGAAGGGCCCGGTGGGCGGATTCTTGGAGAACATGAAGTTGCCCGCCTTCACCATCTGCAGCGAAAAGGCCGTCAATGAGCTGGGCAAAGAGTACTTCCGCAACCCGGTAGGCACCGGCCCGTTCAAGTTCGTCAGCTGGAGCAAAGGCGACAAGCTGGAACTTGAGGCGTTCGACGACTACTGGGGCGAAAAGCCGGCGTTCAAAAAACTCTCCATCGCCGTCCTTCCTGACGACAGCAGCCGAGTCATCGCCTTAGAGACCGGCAAGGTGGACATGATTTACATGGTTCCGGCCAGCGACATGGACCGGATTAACGCCGACGGCAAGGCGAAAGTTGTCGAAGCGCCCGGCCTGAACCTGACCTACATGGGCATGAACACCCAGAGCCCCAAGCTGTCCGACCCGCGGGTCCGTCAGGCCATCGAATACGCCATCGACAAGAACGTCTACAACGCTGTGGTTTATCAGGGCCATGCGGCTGTCCCCGCCGGTCCGCTTGTCCCGGCGAGCACCTTCACGCCCAAGACGGCGGTTGACTGGTCGTTCAACTTGGAGAAGGCCAAAAAGCTCATGGCCGAAGTCGGCGACGCGGCTCCCAAGAAGCTGACCCTGTGGGTCTCCAACATGCAGGAGCGCATCGACGGCGCGACGGTCATCCAGTCCATGCTGGCTCAGATTGGCATCCAGCTTGACATTCAGGTTTTTGAGTCCAGCGTGTTCTACGACAACCTGAAGAGCGGCAAGCAGGAGCTGTTTATTTCCCGCTGGGGAATGCAGACCAACCGGGACTCCGGCAAATACTGGAACGGGCTCTTTAACAGCGACGCGATCGGCAACACGAACGACACGAGGACGAACAATCCTGAAATCGACAAGCTGATCAACGAGAGCATTCACACCATCGACGCTGACGCCCGCAACGCCATGTTTGAAGAGCTGTGGGTGAAGCTGAACGATTATCAGTCCATAGTTCCGCTGGCCGTGGCCAACGAGCTGTACGGCGGACGGGTTGACCTCGTGGGCATGGAGAACTTCTGCGACGGTCGTCTGAACTACTTGGGCCGTCTCACTCTGGCAGACTAAAATTCGTCAAGGGCACCTTCAGTCGGCTTGCGGCCGCGGAAGGGGCCCTTGCCGTATCTGGGCAAGACATGCGGCGAACTTGCGCAACGGGCCGAAAAGCCCAAAATCGTTAACGCGGAGGAGGAGATGCGGGTGAAAAAGGTAATGGTGGCTCTGGCCTTGGCAGCCGCCTTGGCGGCATCGGGGAACGCGGCGGAGATGAAGCACTTCCGTTTGGGCGTTTTAAGCGAGGCGTTCACGCTTGACCCGACTCAGGCGACGGACACCTATTCGTTCGGCGCCGCGCGGCAGATTTTCGAGCCGCTAGTCAACGTGGACGGCCACACGAAAAAGATTTATCCCGTGCTGGCCGAGAAATGGGAAATGCCCGATGACCACACCTACAAGTTCTACCTGAGACACGGCGTCAAGTTCCACAACGGCGACGAGATGAAAGCCAGCGATGTGGTCTTCTCGCTGAAGCGGTTCGCCACCGAGTCCGTGTTCGCCTCGTCGGTGGGGAAGTTTATTGATCCTGAGGGTTTTGAGGCGCCGGACGACTACACCGTGATCGTCCGCACCAAAGGCCCGGTTGGCGGCTTCTTGGAGAACATGAAGTTGCCGGCCATGGCGATCATGAGCGAGCGGGCCGTCAAAGAGGGCGGCAAGGAGTACTTCCGTCACCCGGTAGGGACAGGCCCGTTCAAGTTCGTCAGCTGGACCAAAGGCGAGCGTATTGAAATGGAAGCCTTCAAGGACTACTGGGGCCAAAAGCCGGCGTTCGAGAAGTTCTCCATCATCACCCTGCCGGACGCGTCAACCCGCGTGATCGCCCTTGAGACCGGCAAGGTTGACATGATCTATCAGATCCCCAACAACGAGGTCGACCGGCTCAACGAGACCGGCAAGGCGAAGGTCGTACAGGCCCCTGGACTGAGCTTGACGTACCTCGGCATGAACAACGACTCGCCCAAGCTGTCGGATCCGCGGGTGCGGCAGGCCATCGATCTGGCCATCAACAAGGACGCCTATCAGCAGGTAGTCTTCCAAGGCATGGCGGTTACGCCCGCCGGGCCGCTGATTCCTGCCAGCACCTTTACGCCAAAGAACAGCGCTCCGGCGCCGTTTGATCCTGAGAAGGCCAAGCAGCTGCTGGCCGAAGCGGGCGTCAAGAACTTGACCCTGTCGCTGTGGACTACCAACAGCGAAGCGCGGGTCAACGGCGCCACGGTCATTCAGTCCATGCTGGCGCAGGTTGGCATCAGGGTGGAGATTCAAGTCTTTGAAGGCGGCGTGTTCTACGACCGAATCAAGAGAAACGACCACGAACTGTTCCTCGCGTCTTGGGGCATGCAGACTAACCGGGACGCCGGCAAGTTCTGGAACGGCCTCTTTAACTCCAAGGCTATCGGCTCGTCGAACAACTGTCGGTTCTCCGACAAGGAAATCGACGAGATGATCGACGCCAGCTATGCGACGCTCGATCAGGAAAAACGGTTCGAGATCTTCCAGAAAATCTGGGAACGGCTTCTGGAGCTCAAACCGATGATCGCCCTCTCCGTCTCTGACGAACTGTATGCCGGCCGCAAAGATCTGGTCGGCATGGAAGACCTGTGCGACGGCCAGATTAACTACCTCGGCAATCTGACGCTGAAGTAGCGGCTGGACAGGCGATGAAAACGAAAAGCCCGAAACTTCCTTATGCGGAAGTTTCGGGCTTTTTTCTTTTTGATGGGCTGAATTAACGTTTCCCAAACAGCTCGACGATGCGGCACAGGACCTTCACGGCCCCTTCCATCGACTGAATGACCGCGTACTCGTATTTGCCGTGGGCGTTGTAGCCGCCGGTGAACAGGTTGGGCGTGGGCAGGCCGCGGAGCGACAGCTGGCTGCCGTCGGTGCCGCCGCGGACCGGGATCACTTGAGGCGTGATCCCGCAGTCTTTCATGGCCTGCAGGGCCGTGTCGACGATTTCGGGCTTTTCTCGCAGGACGTCGGCCATGTTGGCGTACTGGTCGGACACGGAGACTGTGACGACCTCGCGCCCAAACCGCTCATTCATCTGGCGGGCGACCAGCTCGGCGAAGGCCTTGCGGCTCTCGAACTTCTGCCGGTCGTGGTCGCGGATGATGTAGTGAAGCTCGGCTTCTTCCACGCCGCCGGTCATCTCGCACAGGTGGTAGAACCCCTCGCGGTCCTCGGTGTGGGACGGCGTTTCCGCGGGCGGGAACGCGTCGATGAGCTCAGCGGCCAGCAGGTTGGCGTTGACCATCTTGTTCTTGGAAGAGCCCGGGTGAACGGCCAGACCCTGAATGTGGTAGTCGGCGCGGGCGGCGTTGAACGTCTCCCAGTTGAACGTGTCGCTGCCGGTACCGTCCACGGTGTAGGCGAACTGGGCGCCGAAGTCCTTCAGGTCGAGCAGTGACGCGCCGTGCCCGATCTCCTCGTCAGGGCAGAAGCAGACCGCCACGTCGCCCCGGGAGATTTCCGGGTGGTCCTTCAGGTACTCGACGGCGGTCATGATTTCCGCGATGCCCGCCTTGTCGTCGGCGCCCAACAGCGTTGTGCCGTCGGTGACAATCAGGTCGCTGCCGATGTGGTCTTTCAGCGACGGGAACGCGTCGGGCGAGAGGACGGTCGTCCCTCCCTTGTCCAGAACGATCGGCGTGCCGTCGTAGTTCTCTACGATCCGCGGGTTGACCGTATCGTCGGTCACTTCAAGGGCCGTATCGATGTGGGCGATCAGGCCGATGCATGGGGCGGTCGGGTTGTTCCCCGGCAGCTTGGCAGTCACGTAGGCATGTTCGGTGACCTTGACGTCTGACAGGCCCAAGTCCCGGAGCTCCTGTCCGAGCATTTTGGCTAAAACGTGCTGGGTCGGCGTCGACGGGACGGTTTTCGACGTGTCGTCCGACTGCGTCGGGGTCGTGATGTACCGGATAAACCGTTGAACCAGTTTTGAATCATTCATGGCTCTCACTCCTCCAAAAGATAGGCCATCAGAAGGCCGCAGGTGGCTTTTAAGGCGTCGATGTGGGTGCGCTCGTAGTGGTGCGACGCGTCAACGCCGGGGCCCATGGCGGCAAAGTTGAAGTCGAAGCCGGCCAGCGCGCCCATGGAGGCGTCGGAACCGTAGCGGTACGGCGTGTCCACCCGGTAGGGTATGCCTTCGGCCTGCGCCAGCTTCTGGAGACGGTGCCGGAAGTCAACCGGGTATGGCGTGCGGCTGTCCTTGGCGAGAATGCTCACGGCCCGCTCCGACGAGTTGTTGCCCTCGGCGACGATGGCGATGTCAACGGCGAGACACTCGGTGACCCCGTCGGGAATGACGGAAACGCCGTGGCCAATTTCCTCGTAGTTGGACGCGTACCAGTGTACCGGACGGCTCGGGAGCAGGGAAGCGTCCTTCAGGGCCTTGATGGCGCCAAAGCAGCAGGCCAGACAGATTTTGTCGTCCAAGTAGCGGGACTTGACGAAACCGGCAGGCGTACGGCGGAATCGGGTCTCAAACGAGACGATGTCGCCCACTTCTATGCCCAGACGGCGGACGTCCTCGGCGGTCTGCACGGGCTCGTCGAGCCTGACGTGCACGTGGTCGTCGTCTCTGACCATGGTCGTCACTTCTTCGGCGAAGGCGTGCCGCGACGCTTTGTCGGGCATGAGCGAGCCTTCAACCGTTTTCCCGTCAGCGGTGTGAACGAGCAGGTTTTCCGCTTCGACGCAGTTCCACGAGAAGCCGCCGACGGTCAGAAGGCGAAGCGTCCCGTTCGGCTCAATTCGGCGGACTACCGCGCCCAGCGTGTCCACGTGGGCCGAAACGATACGGCCGCCGTTCTGAGTCCGGCCGGGTTGAGAGGCGATCAGGGCGCCTTTATTGGTCTCCTTGGGCTTCAGCCCAAGGGCGGTGAACTCGTCGCGAACTCTGTTCATGGCCCGACGGCAGTCGCCGCCGACGGATGGAATCTCGATCAGTTCTTTCCCTAGGCCCAGCACGTACTCCATATCAACGGTTGGTTTCAAGTCGTTCAAACTCCTTTCAGGAAGGTCTATTCCTAAGCGAGGAAAACAACGCCTGTGCGCGCCAGCGAAAGCTGGCGCGCACAGAGAAGATGGTTAGTTGCAGGGCTTTACTAAATGGCAGGCGACGAAGTGATTAGGAGCGACCTCTTTCAGCTCAGGCGTCTGAGCCGTGCAGATGTCCTTCCGGAATCGGCACCGGCCGGCAAACCGGCAGCCCGCCGGCGGGTTCACCGGGCTCGGAACGTCACCTTCCAACAGGATTCGCTCCCGCTTCACTCCAACTTTCGGAATTGGAATGGCCGACAGCAGCGCTTGGGTGTACGGGTGCAGCGGGTTCTTGAAGATTTCTTTGTCCCCGGTGAGCTCCACCATGGACCCC
>NZ_AWWC01000022.1:0-53769 GCF_000468895.1 Jonquetella sp. BV3C21
AGTTTGACCGCTGCCTCTTGTCTTTTAGATATTTTCCATGACTTCTTTTTCTTTTTCTTTGACAAGCTCGTCGACTTTAGAAACGAAACTATCGGTCTCCTTCTGCACCACGTCCAATTCCGTTTTCAGCTGATCCTCGCTGATCTCACCGGCGTCCTCTGCCTTTTTGTAGAAGTCGTTCGCGTCCCGACGGAGGTTTCTCAGGGCGATTTTCGCCTCTTCTCCCAGTTTCGACACGTACTTGCACAGCTCTTTGCGCCGTTCGCCGGTAAGTTCGGGCATGCTGAGCCGAATCACCTTGCCGTCGACAACCGGCGTGACGCCGATGTTGGCTGCTAAAATGGCTTTTTCAATTGTTTTGACGGCTGTCTGGTCGTACGGGGTGATTTGAAGCGTCCGCGCGTCCAAGACGCTGACGGTAGCCATCTGTTTCAGCGGCGTCGGCGTCCCATAATAGTCGGCTTTGACGTCTCCGACGAGTCCCGGATGGGCTCGTCCCGTCCGAATGCCAAGGAACTCGCCGTTCATATGGTCAATCACTTTCTGCATCGGTGTTTTTACGTCGAATGTCGCCATGACCGTCACTCCTTTTGTTCTGACTTGGGATAGATGACTTTATTCTGATACTATACTACCAATTTCGTCGCCGTCTATCAAGAACCGCCACAGGGTTCCTTTTTCTTGGACGTTGAGCACGACAATTGGGATGTGGTTTTCCATGCAGAGGGAGAACGAGGCCGCGTCCATCACGGCGATTTGCTTGACCAGCGCGTCCTGATAGGTGAGATGGGAGAACTTGACGGCGTCAGGGTATTTTTGAGGGTCTTTGTCATAGATGCCGTCGACTTTAGTCGCCTTGACGAGACACTGAGCGCCAATTTCGGCTGCGCGAAGCGCCGCCGTGGTGTCCGTCGAGAAGTACGGTGATCCTGTCCCCGCGGCAAAGATGACGATCCGGCCCTTCTCCATGTGGCGAAGAGCCCGACGGCGAATGTACGGTTCGGCAATAGCCCGCATTTCAATAGCAGTCAGGACACGGGTCGGCAGCTGACATTTTCTCTCGAGAACGTCTTGAAGGGCCAGCGCGTTAATCGTTGTGCCCAACATTCCCATATAGTCGGCCTGAGAGCGTTCGATGCCTTCGTCCGTCGCCTGCCGTCCGCGGAAAAAGTTGCCGCCGCCGACGACAAGACCTACCTGAACTCCCTCGCGGGCGACCTGGGCCACCTGCTCGCAGATAGTTTCAATTGCCCGAAAGTCGAGTCCAAAGCCGACTTTTCCTGCTAAGACTTCGCCGGAAAGCTTCAAGAGGATCCGTTGATACCGCATCGCAAGAGCGCCCCTTTCGTCGCAAAAAAGGGGCTGCGGACAATCCAAGTCCGAGCCCCTTTGTACGGTTCTTCTACTCGCCAATGGAGAACCGGGCGTAACGGCGAATCACCATGTTCTCGCCCAGCTTTGCGATCAGATCGTTGACCAGATCCTTGATCTGCTTCTTGTCGTCACGAATCCAGAACTGCTCGGTCAAGCAGTTGGTCTCGTAGAACTTGCGAATTTTGCCTTCAATGATGCCTTCCAAGACTTTTTCCGGCTTGCCGGCGAACTTCGGATCCTCTTTCAGCTGGGCGCGGCAGATTTCCTTCTCGTGCTCCAAGTCCTCTGCGGGGACAGCTTCAGGGTTAAGATACGCCGGGTTGGTCGCGGCGATGTGCATGGCAATGTCATGCCCCAGCTGCTGGAACTCGTCGGTCCGGCCGACGAAGTCAGTTTCACAGTCCAGTTCAACGAGAACGCCGACTTTGCCGGTGTTGTGAATGTAAGAGAACACCCGGCCGTCCTTTGCGTTCCGGCTGGCCTTTTTAGCGGCCTTGGCCAAGCCCTTTTCCCGAAGGTAGTCGATGGCTTTTTCCATGTCGCCGCCGCACTCCGCCAAGGCTTTCTTGCAGTCCATCATGCCGCAGCCAGTGCGCTCGCGAAGCTCCTTTACCATGGAAGCGGAAATTTCCATAACGGGATCCCCCTTAGTCTTCTTCGCCTTCGGCGGTTTCGGAGCCGTAGGTCTCGGTCAGTTTTTCCTTCATGTCCAGGACGTCCTCGTCGCTAGCCAGTTCGTTCTCTTCTTCAGCAACTTCGGGCTTGCGCTCTACCGCCGCGTCGACGCCGCCCCGTCCTTCGATCATGGCGTTCGCCATCAGGCCGGTAATCAGCTTGATCGCTCTGATCGCGTCATCGTTGCCGGGGATGGGGAAATCGATCATTTCAGGATCGCAGTTGGTGTCGACGATGGAAATGACCGGGATACCCAGCTTGCGGGCTTCGAGAACGGCGATGTCCTCGCGTCTCGGGTCGATGACAAACAGCGCGTCGGGCAGCTTCTTCATGTCCCGAATGCCCTGAAGGTACTTCTCCAGCTTGGCTTTCTCCTTGCGAAGGAGGGAGATTTCCTTCTTCGTGTGCTCGCCCCAGTCGTCGTCCGCGTCGATCTTCTGCAGTTCGATCATGCGCTGAACGCGCTTGCGAAGCGTCTGGAAGTTGGTAAGCAGACCGCCGAGCCAGCGCTGGTTGATGTAGTACTGGCCGCTCCGCTGCGCCTCTTCCGCGATCGTGTCCTGAGCCTGACGCTTGGTGCCGACGAAAAGCAGCGTGCCGTCGTCCTGTCCAACGCTGCGGACGAAGTCGTAGGCCTTTTCAAGCCCCTTCACGGTCTTCTGCAGGTCGATAATGTACACGCCGTTGCGCTCGGTGAAGATGTAAGGCTTCATCTTGGGGTTCCACCGGCGGGTCTGGTGTCCAAAGTGGACGCCGCACTCCAAAAGCTGCTTCATACTGACAACTGCCATGTTCTCATTCCTCCTGGTTGTTTGTCGGCCGGGTCGTCGCGGACTTGGGACCCTCTAGGGCACCGCCCTCGCCCTGATCCGGCTTACGAATTAAAAACCTTTGGGATTATACCACAAAGGTTCAGGACTCTCAATCGTCTTTCACCTCTTCTGAGCCGTCAAGCAGAAGCCGTAGCTCCGATTCTGTCTTTTCCGCCAGCTGATCCTTCGTCAGGATCCCGACCGTCTTTCCGCTCTCAATGACGACCAGCTGATCGGCAAGCCGCCGGGCCTGCTCTAAACTGTGGGAAACCATGACGACCGGGAACTTGGCCGAAAGGGACGTGATGAGCTTTTCCAACCTTTCTGCCGCCCGCACGTCCAAAGAGGCTGTCGGCTCGTCGAAGAGGAACATTTCCGGCTTGAGCGCCAGAGCACGAGCGAGACACAGCCTCTGCTTCTGTCCGCCGCTCAGCGTCTCGGCGCTGTCGTCGAGCCGGTCTTTTACCTCGTCCCATAGCCCAACAGTTCGCAAGGCCCCTTCAACTTCTTCAGAGGCGCTCTTCCCTCGGACGTTTCTGAGCACTTCCAACGGCATGGTGAGGTTCCGACGAATTGACAGCGGAAGCGGAGACGGCGTTTGAAAGACCATGGCGACGCGACGCCTGAGTTCCGTCGCCTCGAAGGATCTAGGACCGCGGTGAGGCCGAACGCCGTCGCTGAAGTGAAACGTCACGGAGCCGCTTTCCCGGTAGCCGGGGAAGCACTCGTTCAGCCGATTGACCGCCCGAAGAACCGTCGTCTTGCCGGAACCTGACCGGCCGACCAAAACGGTGACCGCGCGGCGCGGCGCGCTGAACGTTACTCCGCTGAGCACCGGAGCGCCGGCAAACGACGCGCACAGGCCGCTGACATCCAGCGCCGTCTCTAGCCTCTCCGCCACGATCGGTCCATCCCCTTTCTCAAATGCCACGAGACGAGCAGAAAAACCCCCGTCATCGCAAGGAGCGACACAGCCGCCCCGAAGGCCCGGTTCAAGTCCGCCGCGTCCAGATACTGTCCTGACTTGTAGAAGACGAAAAACGACAGGGTCTCAAATTTTCCGAGCAGCCCGCCCGGAAGGCCTCCGCTGGCGACGACCCCGGTCAGCATAATGACAGCCGTGTCCTCGGCGGCACGCCCAAGCACGAGCATAAACGAGCTGAGGACTCCCCGCCCTGCCGCAGGGAGCAGCAAATGACGAAGGGTCTGCCATTCTGACATCCCCAGCGCTCGCCCGGTCAGGGCCAAGTCAGTCGGCAGCGCGGCAAGCGACGCCCGAACGCCAAGCGCCAAAGTCGGCAGAGTCAAAAGCGCCAAGCACCCGGCCGCCAGCAAAAGACAGGTGGTAGCGTGAGGCGCGACGGTCCGGCGAAGGAGGAGGAGAAACTCGAAGCCGAAAAGCCCCATCACGATACTGGGGACACCCGCCACGAGGTCAACAGCCAAGCCGAGAAAGGACTTGAGCCGAGAGGTCCCCGGGCTGGCGAGGTAGGCGCCGCAGGCAAGTCCTGGAACCGCGACTAAAACCAGCGTCAGGACCATGACGCAGCTCGTTCCGGCAAGCGCCGGCCATATTCCGTCCCAAACCGGCCGTCTGGCGAGCAACGCGTCGATCGGCGGTACATGGCCAAAAAACAGCTGTCTGTTGATCGCCGGGATCCCTCGCCGGAAAAGAAACCACCCGAGGGCTCCCACCGAAATGGCAACGGCAGCCAACGAGACCAGCCTGAGGATCGTAAGACTTGCTTCCCGGCACTTCATGATCTCTTTCGCGCCTCCCGAGCGCGCAGCGCCCGACCGATCCCGGCCACGAGGAACCCCATGGAGAGAAGAACGCCGCCGGAAAGAAGCAGCGACAGGTGCTCTCCCCCAGTCAGGTCGGATGACAACGTCAGGCTGATGTGGGCCGCCAGCGTCCTCATGGACCCAAGAGGGCTAGTGACAAAGGACAGGGCGTTGCCGCCGACCATCACGGGAATCAGCGCGTCGCCCATCGCTCGGCCCAGCCCGAGGACAGCCGCGTCTCGCAGGGCCCCGCGACAGGCCGGCAGGGTCACTCGAGAAGCGATTTCAAGAGGCGAAAGGCCCAGCGCCGCCGCGGCAACTGCGTGTTTCGTCTCTACCAGCGACGCTGCGCCGTCGATAACGAGCGTCATCGCGGGGATCCCCTGCAGGGCCAGAAGGAGTGCGGCAGACAGAAAGCACAGCCCGGAACCTCCCAGATGTCCCCGAATCAGCGGAACGAGCAGGAAAAGGCCGGTGAACCCGTAAACGACCGTCGGGACGGCGGTCATTCCCCGCAGCAGAACTAAAAGGCCGCTCCGAAGGGCCTTAGGCTGGCCGAAGCGGAGCGACAGGGCAAACCCAACGGACAGCAGCCACCCGAGAGAAGCGCCGCAGAGGGCTAAAAGAGCCGTGTTGAAGATCATCGGAGCCACTCCGAACAGCCCGCGTGCGGCGTTCCACGTAACGCCCAGCAGGTGAAAATCGCGTCCTTCTCTCAGCGCGTCGAGGGCGGTAATCAGGACAAAAGCAAAAAGCGCCGCCAGAATAGAAGCGGCCGCTCCGGCGGCTGCCCGAATCCAGAGCGGCGCTTTAATCGTCAGGACGTCGTTTTCAGGACGCTTCACTTGCGCTTCAGCGGAATGTAGCCGCTGTCGCTGATGATTTTCGCCCCTTCATCGCTGTAAATGTAATCGATAAACGCCTTCACAATCCCTTCCGGCTCGCCCTTCGTGTTCATGTACAGCTGACGGGTCACCCGGTACGCTCCGGACGCCGCGTTCTCTTGGTTCGGCACGGCCCCGTCAAGCGCCACCGCGGCGACGGAGCTGTCCAAGTACCCAATGCCCACGTAGCCGATCGCGCGGGGATCGTTCGCGATGGCGGTCTTCATCGCGCCGTTGCTGTTGACGGCGTTGACCGACGGCGCGGACTCGACGTTCTTGCCCAGCACCAGATCGTCAAAGGTCTGGCGCGTCCCGCTGCCGTCTTCCCGGCCGTAAATGTCGATCGCGCCGGGCTCTCCGCCCAGCTCCTTCCAGTCGGTGATCGCGCCGGTGTAGATGCCCTTCGCCTGTTCGCTCGTCAGAGCCTTCACAGGGTTAGCCGGGTTAACGGCCAGAGCCACGCCGTCAATGGCGAACGGGAACGTGACCAGCCCATACTTTTCGACTTCTTCGGCCTTCAGGGCGCGTCCAGTGTTGCCAATTTGCACGACCCCTTCGCCGACCTGCTTGACGCCCACGCCACTGCCGCCGCCGGCCACGCTAATGCGGATATCAGGGTTGAACGTCATGATATCCTCGGCCGCTTTCTTCATGACCGGGATATGAGCCGTTCCGCCAGCGATGTCAATCGTCCCGCTCTGGCCCTTGAACGCGTCAAGCGGAGACCCAAAAGCCGAGACGGCGCTCAGGAGAGCGGCAGCTGCCAAAGCAAAAATTCTTTTCTTCATTCATATCACTCCTCGTGAAAATATCTGAAGCTCATAATGATTATATCAAACAAACGCGCGAATACGACCCCAATGCCGACTGGCTTCGCTTGACGCATTTTGCCGCCGAGAGGGAACTACAATCTCATCCGTATGAGCGCAAGAAGAAAGCCCGAAGGCTTGCAGCCTTCGGGTTTTCTTCTTGCGCTGGTTACTTGGTGAGCAAACGCTCGGTGATACGGGCGGCCTTGCCGCGGCGGCTGCGCAGGTAGTACAGCTTGGCGCGACGAACCCGGCCGTGACGCTTGACCTCAACGCCGGCGATCGTCGGGCAGTGAAGCGGGAAAATACGCTCGACGCCGACGCCGCTGGACATCTTTCTGACGGTGAACGTCTCGGTAGCGCCGCCGTGTTTGCGGGCAATCACAACGCCCTCAAACGCCTGAATGCGCTCCCGGTTGCCTTCCTTAACCTTCACGTTCACGCGGACCGTGTCGCCGGGACGAAACTCCGGAATATCGTGACGCATGCACTTATCTTCAACCAGTTTAATTCTCGGATCCATCGATGACCCTCCTTGCAGATAGGCTCTCCGCTCTCAGCGTGAGCCGAAAAATCGATCAAGAACAGCCGAAACCAGAGCGACCGGAGGCAAGGCTCGGTCGGTAGCTTCGATACGCTTCAGCGGCACAGACGCCGCCGAGTCAAAACGTTCTGCGCCCAAAAGGACCAGAACTGGGCCTTCGGCCTGGGCAATTCGCCGTTTAGCCTCCAGCCATGGCAAACCATTTTCCTGCTGTGCCAACAAAACTGCCGGCGCGCCTCGCCCCTTGCGGGCAATCCACCGAACCATCCCATCAGGCGAAGGCAGCGCTTTAACGCTTTTTGCGCCTTCCAGCGCAGCTCTCAAGTCGTCCAGACTTCCCCGTGTGGGCGACATGAGCACCCGATCCAGGCCATAGGCGTCCGCAACGGCGAGGCACTGACAGGCCGTCTCGGCAAGCGCCGGATCAAACGGGTCGACCGCCAGACCGAGGTGAACTTGGTCGGACAGGTACCCCATCAGGCCGGCCCGGCTGAGCAGATCCGGACGTCGGGCCAAGGTCCGCCGAACGGCCGTGCGGCGCCGCCACAGGTCAATATCCCGATCGCGTCCTGACAGAAGGACTTCCGGAACGTTCTGACCATTCCAACTGGCCGGACGGGTGTAATGACACGTGTCCAGCATGCCGTCAAAGAACGAGTCCTCCCGAACTGACAGCTCCTTGCCGACCGCGCCTTCCACCAAGCGGGCCATCGCGTCAATCGCAGCCATGACAGGAATTTCACCGCCGGACAACACGAAGTCTCCAAGGGAAATTTCCAGATCAACCCGGCTCTGCACAAACCGCTCGTCCAGTCCCTCAAAGTGACCGCACACGAACACCACGTGCCGGTCGCGGGGAAGCGACTCGACCAAGTCTTGGGTCAGAGGAACGCCCTGAGGGGACGGGTAAATCACGTAAGGGACTTCTCCCGACCGGCTGACCGCTGACAATCCGGCGTCTAAGACAGGCGCGGAAAGCGTCATGCCGCCCCGGCCGCCGAAGCTGTAGTCGTCGATCGCCCGATAGTTGCCGACGCCCCACTGGCGCAGGTCCTGCACTTCGACTTTGATGAGGCCGCGGCTCAGCGCGCTGCCGACCAATCCGTCGCGGAGGAAACCCTCAAACAGGCCGGGAAACGCCGTCAGTACGGTTACGTCCATCTCAGTCCCACAGACCTTCCATCATCGAGATCACCAGTTCCCGCCGGTCCAACGAAACCTGACGGATGAACTGATCGACAAACGGCACCAAGTGTTTTTTGCCGTCCAAGCCTTCAATCTCGAAGATATCCGACGCGCCGGTCGTTAAAACGTCCCGGACGACACCTAAGACTTCCCCGGTTTCGTCCTTGGCCTGAAGGCCGACGAGGTCCCGAATCCAGTACTGCCCTTCGGGAAGAGGAACCATCTCGTCAGGCGGCACGCAGATAAAACACCCTCGAAGCGCTTCAGCCTCGGCTGCATCGGAAAGCCCGCCGAGCTCCAAGATGATTTGGCCTTTCGAACGAAGCTCGCCGACGCTTTTTAGGGGATACTGGCCGACTTCTTCGCCGTCCCGGTAAAACCGAACGCGCGTCATCGTCTCAAACCGCTCGGGGAAATCGGTCAGAGGGGCGACCCGCACTGCGCCTTTGACCCCATGCGGGCCAACGACCTTGGCGATAACGACCCGGTCCTCCATCGCTAACCGATAATGTCTACGTCGACGGCGTCTCCTGCCTTCGCCGCCGCGACGCCGACCAGCTGACGAATGGCGCCGATGGTGCTGCCCCGGCGGCCGATGACCCGGCCCATATCGTCGGAAGCGACGGCAATGTCGACCAACTGGCGTCCGTCCCGATCGGTCACTGAGACGGAAACCTGATCAGGCTGAGTTACCAGCTCCCGGACAACAAATTCAACAAGGGCCTTATAGTCCACCATGAGACAAGGCCTCTAGGCCTTGGCTTTGCCGGCTTCGAACTTCTCCCAAACGCCGGCCTTCTTGAGCAGGCCACGAGCCGTATCGGAAGGAAGCGCGCCGTCATTAAGCCACTTGACCGCCTTCTCTTCGTCCACCCGAATCTCCGCCGGATCCTTCATGGGATCGTACACGCCGATCTGCTCGATGAAGCGTCCGTCCCGCGGGGACCGTGAGTCGGCAACAACGAGCCGGTAGAAGGGAACTTTTTTGCGTCCCATCCGTGAAAGTCTGATTCTGACTGCCATATGAGCACCTCCTGATGTGCCTGAAACCGAAATATCGGTCTATCTGAAAAGGCCGCCGAGCCGGCGAACCATCTTCATGCTTTTTCCCATTCCCATGCCGCCGAACTGTTTCCAGACTTGGTTCATCTGGTCAAACTGCTTCATCAGCTGGTTGACCATCTGGACTGACGTGCCGGATCCAAGGGCGATGCGCCGGCGACGCGACGCGTTCAGCAGCTTGGGGTTTTCCCGTTCAGCCGGGGTCATTGACTGAATGACCGCCTTCATGCGCCGCAGCCGACGGGGATCCGCCGCGTCAGGCGCCTGCTGGGCCAGTTTTTTTCCTAAGTTGCCCGGAAGCATTTCGACGACCTTGTCGAGCGGCCCCAGTTTTTCCACCTGCTCAAACTGAAGCATCAGGTCTTCCAGGCTCAGTCCTTTTTTCTTCTTCTTGGCAAAGCTCTGGCTGATTTTGGCCAGGTCTTCCTCCGTCGTCGCCTGACGGACTTTTTCGGCCAGGCCGACCAGATCCCCCATGCCCATGATGCGCTCGGCCATCCGTCGGGCGTCGAATTCCTCGAAGGCGTCGATGCCTTCGCCGACGCCGGCGAACTTGACCGGCACGCCGGTCGCCGCCAGAACGGCAAGGGCCGCGCCCCCGCGGGCGTCGCCGTCGAGTTTGGTCAGCACGATGCCGGTCAGGCCAAGCCGGGCGTGGAACGTCTCGGCCACGTTGAGGGCTTCCTGCCCGGACATGGAGTCCACGACGAGTAGGATTTCATCCGGCTGGACCGTGCTTTTGAGCCGATCCAGCTCGGTCATCAGCTCTTCGTCAATCGCCAGACGTCCGGCTGTGTCGTAAATAATCAGGTCTTGAAGGTGGTCAGCGGCGTACTTCCTCGACTGTCGGACCAAGTCAAACAGGTCTGTTTTGTCGTTCTCCGGGCCAAGAAAGCCGACTTCCGCTGACTTGGCGAGGATCTCCAGCTGTTTTACCGCCGCCGGACGTCTCAGGTCACAGGCCACGAGCAACGGCTTATGGCTGGGGCGGATACGCCGGGCGAGCTTTGCCGAACTGGTCGTCTTGCCGCTTCCCTGAAGCCCGACCATGAGCACGGTCGTGGGCGGTTTAGGGGATATCTTGAGGTTTGACTTGCCGCCCCCCATCAGGGCCACAAGCTCTTCAAAAACGACGGAGATGACCTGCTGCGCCGGCGTGATCGACTCAAGGACGTTCCGCCCGACCGCGCGGACGCGGATGCGCTCCACGAGATCGCGGACCACCTTGTAGTTGACGTCCGCCTCAAGCAGGGCCCGCCGAACTTCCCTCAGGGAGTCCGCCACGTCGTTTTCAGACAGCTTGCCTCGGTTCCTCAGGGAGTCAAAAATGCCCTCCAGTCGGTTTTTCAGAGAGTCGAACACGGCATCATTCTCCCTTCAGGACGTTTTCCACCCGCCGAATAGCCCGCTGCGCCGAGAGGACGTCACCCAGACAGCCTTCCAAATCCTTTAAGGCGCCTTGGACCGCCCGAATCTTGGCACAAAACCCTAAAAGAGCCTCGTAATCCGCCAGCTTTGCCCGGCTGGACTGCACCAAAGCCGACGCTGCCTGCCGAGAAGTGCCCAGTTCCCGGGCCATTTCCGACAGGGACAAGTCCTCGTCTGAATGAAGTTCAAACGCCCGCCTCTGCCGTCCGGTGAGCAAAGGGCCATACAGGTCATACAGCTGCGCGTCCTTTACCCGCTGTTCCAGCGCCTCGAGCGTGTCCTTCATCCCAGTCACCTCACTTGCGACGAGTCATTATACGGCGCGTTTTTACCAGTGTCAACCATTTTACATTGACACCCTTTTACGCTGGACAGTCTGAGCGTTTTTGCTATCATATGAAAACATTCTCCAGTCAAATTGCCGGTATAGTAACCAGTAGTATCCTCTTATCGACGAGGACGAACAAGGAGGTTTCAGAATGGCTCATCCAGCCGACGACCTGCAGGAAAGCCGCGACGCCGCAAGTTCGGTCGTTCAAGCGTTGAATGACCGCGGTCACGTGGCAATGTACGTGGAAACGGCTCAGGAAGCCCTCCGGAAAGTTCTTGAACTGATTCCCGAGACAGCATCGGTCGGTGTTCCCGGAACGCTGACCATTCGCCAGATCGGCGCAATTGAGGCGCTGCTTGCCAGGGGCAACAAAGTCATTGGCCACTGGGGAGACGCGGGAGATCTTCCCGCCGCAGAAGCGCGGTTTGAGGAGATGCGCTGCGACGTCTTCCTGACCAGCTCCAACGCGCTTCTTGAGGACGGCCGCATGGTCAACGTGGACGGCGTGGGCAACCGGCTGGCGGCGATGTGCTTTTCTCAGGGCGACCGCATCTTCGTCATCGGGCTGAACAAACTCTGCCCGAATATCCCAACGGCACTCAATCGAATCCGCGATTACGCCGGGCCGAAAAACGCTTCCCGGCTCAACAAGAGCTTGGCTGACTCGCCGGACGCGCTGAAAAAAGTAGTCGACCAGATCAGCCGCGTGACTCTCATCACCGAAAAAGCTCCCACCATGACGGGCGCTCACAAGAGCTACGTCATTTTGGTCGGCGAGCCGTTAGGGTATTAGCGTCATGGCGGCCTCGAACATTGCGCTCGTCATCGCCGGCGGCGAGCTGACCATGTCGCTTGACGGCAGTCACTACGCCGTCTCTCCTGGAGTAACCGGGGACGAACTTCTCTCTTGGATTCCCGAGCCGCTTCGCGAGGGGCTCTCTATCGTCGACTGGACAAGACAGCCGAGCAGCCACTTTACAGTCCGCCTGACCTCAGACCTTGTCACCCTGCTGAGCGGACAAATCGTCGAGGGGCGGCAGGGCGTGGTCGTGCTGGCCGGCACGGACACGCTAGACGAGATCTGCTACTTAGCCGACCTGCTGTGGGGCTACCCACAGCCGCTCATTTTTGCCGCCGGCAAGCTGCCGGACGGCAAGCTGGGCAGCGACGCCCGAGCCGTCCTCAACGAGGCGCTGCTCGCGGCAGGCTCTCAGGAGTGTTGGGGGCTGGGCCCATTGGTCTGCGCCCAAGGCGAGCTTTTCCCCGCCCGAAACCTGATGGAGTTCACCAACTGCGGACGGGCCTCCTACACCGGGCCGACCAACGAGGCCATCGGCGAAATTCTGGACGGAAAAGTCATCATCTGGCAACGGCCCCATCGGACCAAGACCCTCGACAGCTCAACGATCCCGGCACGAAACGTGGAGTTGATCTACTCGTCTCTGGGATCCGGCGAGCGCGTCATGGCGTCGCTGGCCGAAGACGCGGCAAACCTTTCCGGTCTGGTGATATCCGGCTTCGGCGGCGGCAACGTCCTGCCCGGCTGGGTCCCCTACATCAGGACGCTTCTCAAGGCGGACATCCCGGTTGTCGTCACGTCCCGCTGTCCCAACGGTCGGGTGACGACCCATTCGACCTTCGAAGGCAGCTTCTTTAAGCTCCACGAGATGGGAGCCCTCGACGGCGGAGACCTGTCGCCGCTTCGGGCGCGGATCAAGCTGGCCGTCGGCATCGGCGCCGGACTGACCGGCGAAGCGCTTCAAAACTACCTGCTTGACCGATAAAAAAGTCCCGCCGCGTTTGCGGCGGGACTTTTTTTTTACCTTTCAATCGGCGCTCTCAGGCGCTTCTGCAAAGCGCCACAGCAGAGCCGCTGGGATCGCTACTGACGCGGCGAACAGCCCCGAGGCCTGAACGGGCGTCAGGGGCTTAAAGTAGTATCCCCAGTCCAAAGGGGTCAGCCACGTCAAAAGAACCGACAAGGCGCACGACAGGACCATGGCCCCGACGACCTGCCGGCCCAGCCGGGCCTTACGCCCTACCCAGCACGCCCAGCACGGCAGGGCGATCATCGGCAGCACGACGAACAGAAGGCCGTTTCGAACTGGCAGGAGAAAATCGGACAGGCACACAAACCACGCCCACGGCAGGCAGGTCAGCCGCAGAATCCACTTTGGGCTCAGGGCCGTCTCGATCGTCTTTTGTGCCACCGACCTACGCCCCGTACGTCTTTGCCGTCTCTTCGCCCTTCAGGACGCGGAACGCCCCGTCGGCCAGAGCCTGCAGTTCATCCTCGCCGGGATAAATTTTGACCGGCGCGATGAAGCTGACCCGCGAAACGATCAGATCACAGAACTTGGCGCTGTGAGCCAGACCGCCGGTCAGGACGACCGCGTCAACCTGCCCGTTCAGTGCGACCGCTCTGGCGCCGATCTCCTTCGCCACGTTGTACGCCATGGCCTCGTAGACAGCTTGAGCCTTTTTGTCCCCCGAAGCGATACGCCGTTCCACTTCCCGGAGGTCATTGGTGTCCAAATGGGCCACCAGCCCGCCCTTGCCTGCAATCATCTTCGCGAGCTGGGCGCGGGTGTACTGGCCGCTCATCGCAAGGTCGATCAGCGGCCCTGACGGCAGACTGCCGGCGCGCTCAGGGCTGAACGGCCCTTCGCCGTCCAAGCCGTTGCTCACGTCGATGACCCGGCCGTTCTCGTGAGCGCCGACGGTGATGCCGCCGCCCATATGAGCGACGATCATCCGGCACTGGTCAAAGCGCTTCCCCATGTCGGCGGCAGCCCGGCGGCAGATAGCTTTCTGGTTGAGCGCGTGAAACACGCTGCGGCGCGGCACGTCGGGCAACCCTGTGATCCGCGCCACGTCCATCATCTCGTCGACCACGACGGGATCAACGATGTAGGCTCGGTTGCAGCCGCCCTTAGCCGCCAGGTCTTTAGCCAGCTGACCGCCCAAGTTCGCGGCGTGACGGCCGTATCGGTCCGACTTCAGGTCGTCGAGCATGGCGTCGTTCACGTCGTACGTCCCGCTGAGCATAGGACGAAGCAGGCCGCCGCGCCCCACAAACGCGTCCACGTCCGACAGGGCCACGCCGTGGTCGGCCATGATTTTTTCGATGCCCTCACGGCGGAAGTCTTTCTGGTCGGCAATCGTGGCGAACTTTCCAATCACGTCGCTGTCGAATCTGTCCGTGTGATCCCACAGCAGTTTTCCGTCCTCAAACAATCCAACTTTCGTGCTGGTCGAACCAGGATTGATAGCTAGAACTTTCATCGAACGAACTTTCCCCCTTCTGCTCGGTCATCGGCATGAACCAACCGCCTTGAGCGCCGCCTAGACAGCGGCGGCAAATCAACTCCTGCGGAACTAGTTTATGCCCGCCGTCTCCGTCTGTCCAGCCGCCGGGATTGACACGCCTGTTTCAGGCGCGGCCCGCTCGGACGTCAGCTGAAAGCGATCGCAAAAAAGGCTGTCTCCTCTGCCCTGAGGAGACAGCCTGCTATTTACTTGTTGTCCGCCAGAGTAACGGCAGCGGCGATCGAGGTGAGCTTCGTCCGCGGCGAGTCTGCGCGGCTCGTCAGGATAATCGGGGCGGCTGCGCCCAAAATCAGCCCGGCGGTCTCGTTCTTGGTGAAGTAAACGATTGCCTTGGCCATCATGTTGCCCGCCTCGATGTTCGGGACGAGCAGAATATCAGCCTTGCCAGCCACCGGCGACGTGATGCCCTTCGTCTTGGCCGACTCTTCGTTGATCGCGTTGTCGAGGGCAAACGGCCCGTCGATGATGCAGCCGGGGATCTGCCCACGGTTTCCCATCGCCGCCAGAGCCGCTGCGTCGAGCGTGGCCGGCATGTCGGGGTTCACCACTTCGACGGCCGCCAAGCACGCCACCTTCGGGCACTGGACGCCGAACGCCTTGGCCAGCTTGACCGTGTTCTTGACGATGTCGGCTTTCTGAGCCAGATCGGGGTACATGTTGAACGCTGCGTCGGAGATGAAGAGGATCCGATCGAATCCCTCGATGTGGTGGAAGTAGCAGTGAGAGATGGTGTTCTTTCCCATGCGGAGCCCAACCTCTTTGTTGAGCATGCCGCGAAGGAAGTGGTTCGTGTGAATCTGCCCCTTCATGTAAATATCCGCCTTGCCGCCGGACACTTCCTTGACGGCAGCCAATCCCATTTCCGGCTCGTTGGTCACGTTGATGATCTGATAGCTCGCCAAGTCGACGTTCGCCTGCTGGGCCGCCGCTTTGATCTTGTCCTCGTCGCCGGTCAGCACAAACGTCGCCATCCCGCACGACCGAGCCTGCTCAAGCGCCGTCAGCAACCCCGGATCGTCGGCTTTCGCCACGCTGATCCGTTTCGGCCCCTTCTCTGCGGTGATCTTTTTGGCGTGCTCAAGAAGTGCGCTCAACGACCGAATCTGTTCCATAATTGCACATGTCCCCTTTCAGATTATGTCGGCCCCCCAAGCCCAGAAGCCGCAAAATACCACAATATTTCGTCATACCGGTTAATTTTACATTATTTTCCCCGTTCAGGCCACGTCGGACGGCGTGACGCTAAAACGCTCCCGCTTGCGCTGCCCGGCGGCCGAGACGCAGATTGCTGTCATCACAGCCGCGCAGCCCAACAGGTGCGGCACGGTCGGCCACTCGCCCAAGGCGACGGCGGCGATAGCCACAGCTCCGACGATTTCCCCGGACGCCATCATGCTGGCCGTTGAGGCTGGAATAAAGATCATCGCAAACCCATACGCCGCGTAGGCGATCAGGCTGGAACACACAGCCTGAACGAGCGTGCAACTCAAGTCGACTGCAGTCAATTTCGACAGCGGCGCACAGTCAACGAAAAGACGATAAACCGCCAGCCAAAACGCCGCCGAGATGTGAACGTAAAACAGCTGCGTCAGCGAGCTGATTTTTCCCTGCCTCACCACCAAGCGGCTGAACAGGGTCTGTCCCACCATGCCGACCACGGCGGCGAATCCCCACAGCACACCGGGAAGTGAGACTGTCGTGTCGATCGTCCATTGGGGAGTGAACGCGCACAGCACCACGCCGACGATGATGAGCAGCGCGGAGTGCACGTCGCTTCGGGTAGGCCGCTCCTTGAGCAGCAGCGCGGCCGTTACCGTGACCATCATCGGGAAGGTGTAGTGAATCACCAGAGCCGTCGCCACAGGCAAGTAAACTGCCGACATGCCGAAACCGTAGTACAGCCCCACCCCAAGAAACGGGCCGAAGAGGAACAACACGGCAAAAAGTTTCGGATCTATCCGAAACAGTTCCCGTCGTTTCAGCAAAAACCACGCCGCCAGCAGAACGGACGTGAGCACGACGCGAATCAGCGTCACATTCAGGATGTCTGTTCCCCGCCGTCCGAGGTACTTTGATATTGGGCTGCTGAGAGCCCACAAAATCCCAGTCAACCCAGCGAGCAGACAGCCTTTTACCGTTTTTGACACTGCCGGTTCTCCCCTCTCAGCCGATGCCTTCTCTCACACTTACCGGCGGGCTATCGCCGCGCCTAAAGAAATTGACAGGAGTTTTGACTCCATGGAGTCAAAACGGCTCGTCATCACAACCGGGGCCTTTGCCCCCAAGATGACGCCGGCGCACGACTTCCGAGCGAGGAACATGACGGTCTTCCCCACCATGTTGCCCGGCTCAATCGAGGGAACCAGCAGGATATCCGCCTGGCCGGCGACTGGCGAATCAATCCCCTTCGTCTTGGCCGCCGCGGCGTCAACCGCGTTATCCAACGCCAACGGCCCGTCGACGAGGCAGCCTGAAATCTGCCCGCGCCGGTTCATCGCCGTCAGGGCCGCCGCGTCTCCCGTCGCCGGCATGTCCGGGTTAACGACCTCGACCGCCGCCAAGCACGCCACCTTGGGACACGCGACTCCCAACTGGTGAAAGCACTCAACAGCGTTGGCGATGATGGCCTCTTTCGCCGCCAGATCCGGGGCGATGTTCATCCCGCCGTCGGTGATTCCAATCGGCCGACCGATGCCGTCCGGCTCCACGATGGCGAGGTGGGAAAGCAGCGCTCCGCTCCGCAGTCCCCATTCTTTGTTGAGAACGGCCTTGAGCAGCGACGCCGTCTTGATCATGCCCTTCATCAGCAAGTCGGCCTCGCCGGAAGAAACCGCCGTGACCGCCAACTGGGCGGCTTGATAATCGTCTGAAGCCGGAATAAACGAGCATCCTGAAAGGTCAAGCCCCAGTTCCGCCGCCTTGCCGCGAATGCGGCCTTCGTCACCTACCAGACGGGCGTCAACAAGCCCCCGACGGTGAGCTTCAGCAATGGCTTCCAGCGCGTCGGCCTCGTAGGGACATACTGCCGCGAGCCGCCTCACGCCGCCGCGGCTCGACAGGGCATATAAATCAGTAAGGTGCGAAAAGCTCATGATTCGGTCTCCTTAATTCGATTCCCGTTTCAGCACGCTGGACCGATAGTCCCGCGCCGTTTCTAATCCCTGAAAGACCCGTAGGGCGCCGCCGCAGAGAGCAGCCATCTCGTCCTCTCCGGGATAAATCAGACACGGGGCAATCCAGCCGACCCGGCGCTCGATCGCGGCCACAAGCTCAGAGTCGTGCGATATGCCGCCGGTGAACAGAAGGGCGTCCACGTCTCCGGACAAACTGGCCGCCATCATACCCATCGAACACGCGACCTGATACGCGAACGCGTCTAAGATCAGCTGCGCCTTAGCGTCCCCGTCTGTCGCCATTTGACGGACAGCCCGAACGTCGTGAGTGCCGAGCCACGCTTTAATTCCGCTTCCGCCGGCCAGATACTTTTTCAGGGCGCTCTGGGACAGCCCGCTTTCAAAGCACAATTTGACGATCTCAATCGCCGGCAGCCGACCGGCCCGTTCGGGTGACATCGGGCCCCCGTCGTTTCCGCTGTCGAAATCGATGATGCGCCCTTTGGCGTGAGCGCAAATCGTCACGCCGCCGCCCAAGTGGGCGACGACGAAGTTCGCCTTCTGCCAGTCAAGCCCGAGATCATGAGCCGCCCGACGGACGGTCGCCTTCACGTTCAGCGCGTGGACGAGGGATACCCGCGGCGTCTGAGGCAGGCCGGAAAGGCGAGCCTCGGGACACAGCTCGTCAACCGAAACTGGGTCAATGATGTACGCCGGCTTCCCCAGCGGCTCCGCTAGGCCGTAGGCAATCCGGCCGCCGAGGCAGGACGCGTGGTCCCACGGCTTGCCGGTCTGTAGCCGAGCGACAAGAGCCTCGTCAACCCGGTACGTTCCGCCGGGAAGCGGGTCGATAATGCCGCCCCGGCCGATTGCGGCCGACAGGTCTTCGAGATGGCTCCCGTGGGAAGCGACGCAGTCTTTCACGGCCTTCAGCCGAAAGTCGTACTGGTCCGCCGCTCTGGGATACTTGCTCGTTTCAGCGGCGTCGTGAGCGATCGTCTCACTCCAAAGCGGTTTATCGTCGCAGAACCACGCGACCTTCGTGCTGGTTGAACCCGGGTTGATTGCCAGAATTTGATAGCTCACGCTCTCACTCCTTGCGGCTCATCACCGCGTCGTAGCCCAGCTTCAGCACCTTCAGGTTGTCGGCCTTAAACTTTTCAGGCGCCAAGGCTCCGACAGCCGCCTCCATTTCGTCGTAGCTGATGCCGGCGACGCCTGAAGCGACGAGGGCACCAAGAATCAGCACGTTCATGAACAGGAAACGGCCGCCCATATGTCTTTTGAGAATCTCGTAGCCCTCCATGGCGCAGACTCGTATCTGATTGTCGGCCAGCCAGCCAGCCAAAGGCGCGTTATTCCACGCCTTCGTGTCGTGCAGGTTGACGACCACCGTGCCGTCGCTGTGAAGGAACTCAAGGCTCCGGGCCGCCTCGTTCTGGTCAAACGCCAGAATGACGTCCGCGTGCCCCGGCGTCACAAGCGGCGAGCTGTAATCTCCCACTTTAAAGTGGCTGACCACGCTACCGCCTCGCTGAGCCATGCCGTGAACTTCGCTGGCCAGCACCTTCTGCCCGTTCTTCAGTGCCAGATATCCAAGGACCTTGCTGGCAAAAAGGACGCCCTGTCCGCCAGTCCCAACGATGACGTACTGCATCAGGCATCTCTCCCTTCATCACGGCGGCGGATTGCTCCGTGCGGACATACGGCGGTGCAGACGCCGCAGCTGACGCAGTACCGCTCGTCAACAGAGACTTTCTTCGTCTCGGCGCTGTACGCCAAGCCGGGGCAGTTGAACTGATTGATGCAGATCCGACACCCAATGCAGGTGTCTTTGTCTACCGTCACAGGACGCCGTTCGGGCCGAACCTTCAGCATGGTAATGCACGGGTACTTGAACACAAGAACCGTCGGCTCCTGGTGCTCCAGCGCGTAATTCCACGCCTGACGCACCTGCTCCTCGTTGCCTACCGTATCGTAAGCGTCGAGGGTCTTCACGTAGCCCACGCCCAACCCTCGGCACAGCGGCTCAAGCTCCACCTGAAGGCCGACGTCTCCCTGGCGAAGCTTTTCGCCAGTGTTCGGGCTTGCCTGTCCGCCGGTCATAGCGGTGATTCGGTTGTCCAGAATGCACAGGACGAACGCATGCCGGTTGTATACCGCGCTGACGAGCCCAGTAATGCCGCTGTGGAAGAACGTCGAGTCTCCGATCGTCGCCACAATCGGCCGGTCAATAGTTCCGTTGACTTTTTGAGCCAAATAGTGACCTGAAGCGGCGGTCACAGCTGCGCCCATGTCGATGACCGTGTCGACCGCCGCCTGACGGACTCCCAAGGTGTAGCAGCCGATATCCGACGGGTTGATCGCCTTCGGCAGCGCGTGACGAATCGAGAAGAAGCTCGACCGGTGCGGACAGCCGGGGCACAAGGTCGGCGGCCTGTCGGCCACGCCCATCAGCCGCCGGGCCTCAGCCAAACGCTCGTCCGCCTTCCCCGTTTGTTCCTCGCCGAGGGCCCGGAACAAAACGCCTTCGATAACGTCAGGCGTCAGTTCGCCCGCGCCGGGAACGTACCCGTTCCAGCGGCCCATCACGTTCCGGCGGTCCAGAAGCTGCCGCTCAATTACCGGGTAGGTCTGTTCCAACACCAGCGTTCGAGGGTGCCGGGCGATAAAGTCGTCGCAGAGCTGCCAAGGCAGAGGAACCGGCGTGCCAATTTTAAGAATGTCCACGTCGTCGCGCCCCAAGTCCTTGAGCAGGTCGGTCAGAAAGGCGAACGCCGAACCTCCGGCGATGACGCCGAGCTTGGCCTTGCCGCTTCCGCAGGGCACCTCGTAGTTGTACTTTCCAAATTCAGTCCCAAAGGCTTGACGGACCTCCTCCACCACGCGGTTGACCCGCGGATGGTTCTCCACCACCCGCGCGGGAAGGCAGACCCACCGTTTGGCGTCTTTTTGAAACTTGGCGTCGGGACGCGGCGGAACAACCATATCGCTCAGCTCGACAGCCTGCTTGGCATGGTCGATCTTCCCCGTGGGGCGAAGCATGACCGTGATGCCGAACCGCTCGGACAGGTCGAAACCGTCTTTGGCCATCTCCATCGCCTCGCTGACTGACGACGGATCAAAGCACGGGATCTTGGCGAACCATGCGTACATTCTGGAATCCTGCTCGGTCTGAGAGCTGTGCGGGCCCGGATCGTCCGACACGACAAGAAGGAACCCGCCGCGCTGAGGCATCAGGGCCGTGCTCATGAACGGGTCGGCCGCCACGTTCAGGCCGACCTGCTTCATCACGACGCAGGACCGTTTGCCCGACATGGCAGCTGTGACAGCCACCTCAAAAGCGACTTTCTCGTTGGCGCCCCATTCGACAGCCGTGTTCGTCTTTAACTGATCAGCCCAAAACGCAACCGCCGGCAGGATCTCCGAAGACGGCGTACCAGGATAGGCAGTCGCCACCTCGCACCCTGCCTCGACAATCGCTCGGGCGATCGCCTCGTTCCCCAAAAGAATTTCTCTCATTCTCTCTCCCCCCGTCACTGAAACTTCTCACTGACTGCCTCTGCTTGTCAATTGCCCCCGTTCCCCTCAAAGGGCCCGCCCAAACGGTGGAGTGCCCAAAATCTTAACGGGATCTAAAGCCCAAGCACCTGCATATCCTTGTGAATCAACGTCGCCAAACCGGCTATCTTCTCCTCGCTGATAGCGCAGATGGCAACCCGAACGCCCTTGCCAAGCGGCACGGTAAAAACGTCGGCCTTCTGCAGCTCGGCAGCCAGACGACGAGCGTCGTCATCGGTCGGCGTAGGAACGTAAATGAAGAATCCGCTCTGATAGGGGCAGGGCTTCAGACCGACCTGTTTGGCTTCGGACAAAAACGCGTTCGCCCGGCGGGCCAGAGAGCCGGCGAACTCCTCCTGTTCGCGGCGGAACCGAGCCAGCTTTTCAGGGTCTGAGGCAATTTGAAGCACCATTTCCATCGCCGGCCGGCTGCAGTTGGACCACGTCCCCCGGGCAGTCGTTCCGCTGGCGTGCTTGAACTCTTCTGCTGAGGCCTTCGTCGGGGCAATGCAGATTTCACAGCCCAACCGGTAACCGTAAATGGTGTAGCCCTTGCTCATCGAAGCGCAGACGATCGTGATCATGTTTTCCGGCAAGTTCTCAAAGCACTTGAAGAACTCCCGCGATCCGAACCCGGCGTAATCGATGTACGCCACGTCGACGACGACCACAACCCCGCCGTCCTGATGGGACTTCGCCAAGTCCTTCAGCCCAGCAACAAGGGCCTTCCAATCCGCCAGAGGAACCGAAAAACCGGTCGGGTTATGAGCCGGCGTGTTCAGCAGAAGCATCACGTTCTTCTGCTTCTTTGCCCTCTCCCGGCACGCGGCTAAGCACCCTTCAGTGTTAAAACTTTCACCGCTGCCAAGCATTGGGAAAGTCTCGAGGGAGCAGCCGTTCAGCCGCAACAGCGCGTCGTAGTTGTCCCAGTAATAATTGGTCGTCAGACAGACGTCACCCCGAGTTAAGTAGTTAGAGAACGCGTTGTGCAAAGCTCCAGCGCCGCCGGGCGTCGCAACGCCTTCGATGAAAGCATTCGGACGACAGTCCCGGAAAATGTCGTCGATCATCGCGTCTATTGCCGCAGGGATCCCGTCAATCGGCGCATAACTGGCCTTGGCCTTAAAAGGCACCTCGGCCATCGCCAGCTCAACGGCCGGCAGGGTTGCCAGAGAGCCGTCAGCGTTGAGGAACGACCCTATCGTGGCGTTGACAATGTTATCCCGTCCGACTTGGGCTGCCCGAGTAGCCGCCTGTCCGGCATAAGCGAAGATTGTGTCCGGAGCGCCCTGCGCCCTTTCCTGGTGAGCCAAAAGCGTCATTCATATCCCTCCAGTTCGTATATACGCGTTCAAGGACCGGAGTTCTTCCGGTCCTTGAACGTTACTTGACAGATGCGTTGAAAATCTTTTCGATCGCCCGGTCCAAAAGGCTGTTAAACTCGTCGTCAGACTGTCCGACCAAGAGCCCTTCCGTCAGGGCCCGAGAGAAGCTGGCGATCATCCCGTGATTCAAGGCCAAAAGCTCACATGCCTTGTCCCGGCTATATCCGCCCGACAGGGCCATGACTCGGAGGACCCGTTTGTGATTCCCTAGGTCAGCATAGAACCCAGCCTTGGTTGGCAGGGTCAGCTTCAAAATCACATTCTGCCCCTCCGCCAGCTCGTCAAGCCGACGGACGATCTGTTCCTTCAACAGTTCCTCCGCTTTGTCCTTGTGCTCCGCGTGAATGTCAACCTCCGGCTCCACGATGGGAACCAGTCCTTTAGCGATGATCTTTTCCGCCCACTGGAACTGCTGAGACACCACGTCTTCTATCCCCTTGGGGCTGGCTTCCTTCACGAGGGAGCGCATTTTGGTACCAAAAATTCCCCGCTCGACAGCCCGATCCAACAGCGAGTCAAGATCTGGGAATGGCTTCATCATCTGCACTCCGTTCTCGGCAGGGGCCAAGCCCTTGTCCACTTTGAGGAACGGCACGACGCCCTTCTTCTCCCAAAGGTACCGCGCGGTCATCAGGCCTTCGACGCTCCGCTCCATTGTCTGCTCAAACAGGATCGCCCCTAAAATGCGCTGGGACGTAAAAGCCGGACTCGTGACGATTCTGGTTCTCATGGCATGTACGAGGTCAAACATTTCCTCCTCGCTCTTCCACGATCCTTCGGCGATGCCGTAGGCTGCCAACGCCCGGGGCGTGCTACCGCCGCTCTGGTCAAGAGCAGCCACGAATCCCTTGCCTGATCTCATATGATCCAGCTGTTTTGCGTCCATCCTTCCGACCCCTTTCAACGTAATAATCTACGCTTGTATTATACCGTTAAAAGCTCGGTTCAGACCTGCGATATTCGGCCCGTTTACAGGGCTTCGCCAGTTTTTCACCGCGCAGGAGAAAAACTTTGCCGTACTTTCTCAAGTGTCGCCGGCGTCCGCCGAACGACAAAAAAGGAGCGGGAGACAACTCCCGCTCCTGACGATAGGTTAGTTATTCTGAGCTGGACGGCGTCTTGGCCGGCGATGCGGGCGCCGCGGCGCCTCGGACTCAGCTGAAGCCGGTCTTTCGCGGTCTCGGCCCGAGCCGATCAGACGAACAGCGACTTTCCTGTGCGGCTCAATCCCCACCGAATGGGTTTCCACAACGAGGCTCTCCCGCAGCGCCAGATGGACCAACCGACGCTCCCAGCTCGACATCGGCTCCAAGAAGACCGTCCGCTTGCTCTTCATAGCTTCCTGAGCCGCGTCAAGGGCTATCTGCTCCAGCTCTTTTTCCCTCTGGCGCCTGTAGCCGTCACAGTCGACTCTCACTCGGCCACCGATTCCCTGCGAACGGGACATCAGGTTCGACAAGTAGTCGACCACTTTCAGCCCTTCTCCGTGGCGCCCGATCAGGCGCTTTGAGTCGTATCCCGACAGGTTGATTTTGTCGTCGCCGAGCACAGACGCGTCAAGGTCAAAGTCCATCAGGCCGAAAAGCGTTTCCAGCCGCTTCTTCGCGGCCCTGACAGGGCAGGGATAGAGCGGACGGACCTCGGCGCGGAGCTTGCGGCCGAACAGCCCAAAAAAGCTCTTCTCCTGATCAACCACTTTAATCGTTACTTCGTCAGGGGAAACGCCCCACTGGCGGGCTGCCTCGGCGCGAATTTCGTCCTCCGAGCCGCCTTCAAGAGTCAGTATCTCGTCGTTTTGAGATATCACTTCGTCGGTCATTGGCTTACCTCCTCCGCTGACAACCGCAGGGACAGCGGTCAATCGCTTTCCTTCTTCGGACGGTCCTTCAGAAGAACTGGCTTCTCCTCGTTCTCCACCTTTCGGACAACTTGAATCTGCTGAATGGCCGCCAGCAGGCTCGACGCGGCCCAGTACAGGGCGACGCCGCCGGGCAAACTCAGGCAGATAAACGCCATCAGGATGGGCATAAAAACGAGCATGGCGCCCATCTGCTGGTTTCCAGCCGAGCTCATCTTCTGCTGAAGCCACGTGAGGTAGCAGATCAAAATCACAAGGGCCAAGTTGGGCAGCCAGATCAGGACGTTCGACAGCCCTGACGGATTCTTGAAGACGTGGCTCATCAGAGCGAAGAATCCCAGTTCAGACGGGTTATTAAACGCAAAGCCGGTCGCCTGAGCCAGCTGCGTGTACACCGATCCTTCGAGCGAAATGCCGAAGAACGACGCGCCGCCAAAGGAGGACGTGCGAAGGACCTGAAACAGCAGAATAAGGATAGGCAGCTGAATCAGCAGGGGAAGGCACCCAGAAGCCGGGTTCACCTTGTTCTCCCGGTAAAGCGCCATCGTCTCCCGGCCGAGAGTTTCCCGGTCATTGGCGTACTTTTCCTGAAGGACCTTAATTCGCGGCTGAAGCTTCTGCATCTTCTGCATGCTGACCATCTGCTTCTTGTTCAGCGGGTGCAGAACAGCGCGGATGATCAGCGTCAGAATGAGGATTGCCCATCCCCATGAGCCGACCACGCTGTAAATCAACGAAAGAAAATCATATAAGGCTTTGCTGGCTGCTGCCCACACGGCATTCACCTCTCCTTAACGGTTGTCGTCCCCTCGCCCGGTTTCGGCACTGGATCATAGCCGCCGGGAGACCAAGGACCGCATCGTACAATACGCTTTAAGGCAAGCCACAGGCCCTTCAACGGGCCGTGCAACTGTATCGCCTGACGAGCGTACTCTGAACAGCTGGGGAAAAAACGACACTTTCCGCGTCCCAACAGCGGTGAAATGCCGAGCTGATAAAACCGAATGCAGCCAGACAGAACTCTTTCAAGGATTCCAGAGAGGCTCAGCCGGAACATCGGTCAACAATCCGCGGCTCAATAAAAGCCGGCGCAAATCTTGATACACCAAAGGCGCCGGCGCAGTCAATCCCGTTTCTGACAGGGAAGCGACAATCCACAGTCCCTGCCGAACCCACGGGTGAAGCCGGCGAATGGCCTCCCGCAGAAGCCGGCGGCCATGAACCCGTCCGTTGGCTTTTGCGAGCCGCTTTCCAACCGCCAGCCCCCACCGGGTCTTCCCGTCAGGGGCCTGAACATAGAGCAACCGCACCAACTGGCCGCGAAGCCGCCCCTTGGTGCGGAAGACCGTGTCAAACTCCCAGGATTTTCTGAGTCGGATCTCTTTGGGATACGAGAACGGCGTCCTTAGGTTACACTGCAAGCCGCTTGCGGCCTTTGGCCCGACGATTCGCCAAAACGGCCCGCCCGCCGACAGAGCGGCTCCGGGCCAAAAATCCCATGGACCGTTTCCGAGGCCGGTTGTGAGGCTGAAAAGTCTGTTTCATGCAAGACACCTCCAGAGGCAGAAGAGGTTCCCCCTGCCGAGATTATTAAGCTAACTGGGAAACTATAACACATCACGGTTGACCTATCAACAGGAAGGTGCCGTCTTCACCACGACTCTTTTCAAAGGAGCAGGCGGTAGAGAGTCGATGAACTTCCACTGCTGTTTCTGAGTGATCCGCGAGTCCAGAATAACGACTCGGCCGTGGTCTGTTTTCGATCGAATCAGCCGTCCCATGGCCTGACGAAGCCTCATTTTCGCCCCAGGCAACTCGACGGCGGTGAAGTACTTTCCGCCCTCAAGGGCTCGGCGCGCTTGGACTATCGGATCGTCAGGGTGCGAAAAGGGAATCCGATCGATGATGACCTGCGTCAGAGCGTCGCCCGCCACGTCTACGCCTTCCCGAAACGACGCTAGCCCGACGAGCACCTTCGCTTCCCCGTCGTTTTTCCGGAACTGGGCAAGCAGCTCGGCGCTCGGCTTGTCCCCTTGGGCGAGCACGCAATAGCCGTCGGCAGAGGCGTGACCTTTCAAATATCCAGCGACGCTTTCAAGCAGCCGCCGCGACGACAGGAGAACGAGCGTTGCCCCTTTGTTCCTGACGCAGTACCGGCGGCATACTTTCGCCACCCGCTCACCGTATTCTCGGTCCATGACACGGACCCCTAAGTCGACCACGTGCACTGACATCTGCTCCGATAAATTGAACGGCGACGGCATAATCCGAGTCTCATCAGGCCACAGTCCCGTCTCTGCAGCCCAAAAGTTGAACTTTCCGTCCACCGTCATGGTAGCCGACACGGCCACGATCTTCGGGGCGTCAGGCGTATCCAATACCTCAGAAATCATCGGCGCCCCTGTGACCGGCGAACACTTCAGGCTTTCGTGATCGTGCCAGTACGCCCACTCGGGCCATCGGGACGTATCACAGCACTGGTTCAGCCGCCGGGCCATGTCAGAAAGGCCAAGCGCCCACTGGACGGCCGGCAGATTCCCCTCGTCGTCCTCTGCGGCCGGGTGGGACAAAACGCGTTCAGCCAGCCTTGACGCGCCGCCAGTCAGCTCGCCGCCGGACGCCAGAACGCGGTCGCTGTAGGGGTTGTTCGGCGAATTTTCCGGCTGAGGAAGCTGAAGGTACAAGAAAAGCTCTTCCGCCTGAGCTCGAAGTGACGTCAAGACGTCAGCCAGCGCCTTTTCCGAATCGCCTTCGGACGTCTCCAAAAGGCTTTTGACCGCCGGCGGGACGTGGCGCAGGACGTGATCCCATTCCCCACGCCGTGACGAGACCGCCGCAACGGACCGGGCGGACGCCGACATGGCGTGAGCCTCATCGCAGACAATTAGGTCGCAGGGAATCGGAAATTCCTCGCCGTCGAGCCGGTACGCGAAATACTTGTGATAGTTTGACACCACCACGTCGCTCTCGGACGCCCGACGCATCGCCCGGCGGTAGAAGCATCGGTCCCGGCACGGACAGAGCTTTCCCAGACAGGTCTGGTGGCTTGAGACGATTCGGGCGAGGACCGGATGATTCGCCGACAGCGACAGTTCGGCCAAGTCCCCCGTCTCCGTCTCGCCGCTCCACGCGACGATTCGTTGGGACAATTGGCCGTCGTCACCGTCAAACGACAGAAAGCCCTCGTCGCCAAGCGACAGGGCTTTTCGCAGACAAGCGTAGTGTCCTCTGCCCTTCAGCAGACAGCACCGCAGCTCGAGGCCAAGGGCGGCCTGCAGCGCTGGGATATCCTTATCCGCCAGCTGCTCCTGAAGCGTCACGCTGGAAGTCAGGACGAGGAGCCGCCGCCCGTACCGCTGCGCCCAAAGCATCGCCGGCACCATGACCGCGTAGGTTTTCCCCGTGCCGGTCGGAGCCTCGGCGGCAAAGACTCTTTCGTCCGAAAGAAGAAACTGGCTGATTGCGTCGGCCAGTTCGCCCTGTCCTTCCCTCACCTCAAACTCCGGCATGCCCATTGACAGCAGCCCGTCAGAGCCGAAAATATCTTCCATGCAATCACCACAATTTTTTGGTACAATAGCCCCACATTTGCGCAGAGGTTTATTGCAGATCTTCTGCTCAACGTGATAGAATGCTTTAGTCGTACGAGGAGGTGAAATCAGGTGCCTAACAAGAAATCAGCGATCAGGCGAGTTCGGACGTCAGAGCGCAACCGGCTTTACAACCGTTACTGGAAGAGCCGCTGCAAGACGGCCGTCAAGCGCGTGCTTGAGTCCGTTGCCGCTGGCGACAGCGAGCTGGCCGTCAAGCGTCTGGACGCGGCCCAGTCGGTGCTGGACAAGGCCGTTGTGAAGGGCGTTATCCACAAGAACACCGCTGCCCGCCGCAAGTCCAGACTGTCCAACAAGGTTAAAAGCCTGAACGCTTAACCTCACTCGTCAAGCAAACCGAAACACCCGACGCCGGAAACGGCGTCTTTTTTTATGCCCGCCGACAGGCGGAGAGGCCGCCCAACAGAGCGATCTCCAGCCCGTTCCACCCCTGCCCGTCGCCGGTCCTCTCGGCCATCGAAAGCCGAACCAGCTCGCCGGTTAACAGGGCTAGGACATGCGGCGGCCATCGCCGGGCCGTTTTGCAGGCAATTCGGGTTTGATAATCGGTGAGCCCCAAAGCCTTTTGGAGCCCTTCCCCAAGCCACGTGACATACCATGCAGCTCTGACCCGTTTGTGCAGGGCGCTCAGCACGATGATCAGCTCTTGACGCAGGCGGAGGCTTTCTAAGCTCTTTTTAACCCCTTCCAAGCTGGCGTCAGCGACCGCGTCCAACAGATCCAGCAAAGCCCGGCCGCCCTCGTCGCTGGACAGCTGGTTCACTTCGGCGACGCCGATCGGCGCGCCGGGGAACGCCAGTTTAAACTTGTCGAGTTCGCCGCGCAGCTCCTCTTCGTCCTCGATCCAGTCGACTAAAAGAGCCGCGGCGTCTCTGGACAGCCGGATGCCCTCTTGGCGTCCTAGCTGCACCAGCCACTCCCGGCGGCGGTCAGGCCACGTCGGAGCCGGCTCGTTCTTTACAACCCGACAGGCCGCATAGGCGGCCTTGCCAAGGAGTTTTTGAGGCGACTTTTCGTATAGGAGCAGGACGGCAACGTCGTCCTGCTCCCCTATTTTTGCCGGCCAGTCGGCGGGAAGCGGCCCAAGGCTCAGGCCGTCTTCCACGACGATGGCCCGTTTCGCGTCGAACAGGCCGCAGGCGCAGCTTTCCGCGGCGAGCTGTCCCCATGAGGATGTCTGATACCGCCGATCCAGCGAGAACCCTTCGCTAGCAAGCCGAGCCAGCTCGTCGTCCAACAGGCGCTTTTGCGCGCCGCTTGGAGCGACGATCACGACGAGCCGTGGCATTTAGCGGACGACCAAATTGACCAGCTTGCCCGGCACGACGATGGACTTGACGATTGAGACGCCTTCAAGCCGCTTCTGAACTTCCGGCGACGCCAGCACGGCGGACAGCAAGTCTTCCTTGGAAAGGCCGGCAGGCAGCTCTAGTAGCTCCCGCTTCTTTCCGTTGATCTGAACGGCTATGGGGTTTGTCGTCTCTGCCGTCAGCGACTGGTCGTGCTTCGGCCACGGCTGGTCCGCAACGCTCGGCTCGTTGCCTAAAACGGTTGACCAAAGCTCTTCCGCCAAATGCGGCGCGTACGGGGCCAGCAGCAGGGTGAACGGCTCCAGCACCTGACGCGGGCAGTCATCAGCCCGACTCACTTCGTTGATCAGCGTCATCATCTGGGCAATAGCCGTGTTGAAGTTCAGGCTCTCGGTGTCATCGCTCACCTTCTGAATCGTCTTGTGAAGCAGTTTTGCTGTCTCCGCGTCCAGAGGCCGGTCAGTCAGCGGCTTGGAAGCGTACCGGCACACTTTCTCGAGGAACCGCTGAACTCCCGCGACACCCTGGGTCGACCACGGTTTGGACATCTGAAGCGGCCCCATGAACATCTCGTACAGCCGTAGCGTATCTGCGCCGTGATCGCGAATCACGTCGTCCGGGTTGATGACGTTTTTGAGGGACTTGGACATTTTGGCAATGACCCGTTCAAGTGGCTCTCCGGTCGCCCGCTCGACAAACCGATCCGGTGCCGTTTCTTCTACTTCATCGGTGGGAACCAGCGTCTTGTTGGGCCTCTGGTAGGCGTAGGAAGTAATCATTCCCTGATTCACCAGCCGGGAGAAGGGCTCGTCGGTGTTCACAAGCCCCAGATCGAAAAACACCTTGTGCCAGAAACGGGCGTACAGCAGGTGCAGCACCGCGTGCTCGGCGCCTCCGACGTACAGATCAACCGGCATCCAGTAGTCAATAGCTTCTTTCGAGGCGAATTCCTTTTCGTTCCGCGGATCCAGATACCGAAGGTAATACCAGCACGATCCAGCCCACTGGGGCATCGTGTTGGTCTCCCGCTTGGCCGGCCCGCCGCAGCAGGGACAGGTCGTGTTCACCCACGAGGAAACGGCCGCCAAAGGCGACTCGCCTGTGCCTGTCGGGACGTACTTTTCGACTTCCGGCAGCCGCAGCGGTAGCTGATCTTCCGGCACCGGGACGATGCCGCATTTCGGGCAGTGAACCAGCGGAATCGGCTCGCCCCAGTACCGCTGGCGCGAGAAGATCCAGTCCCTCAGCTTGTAGTTGACCGCTCGGCGGCCGATGTGTTTTTCCTCCAGCCAGTCGATCATCCGCTCGATGGCCTCTGCTTTGCGGAGGCCGTTCAGGAACTCGGAGTTTATCAGCTCGCCGTCTTCTTCCAACGGCTCTTTCTGCGCGTCGCCGCCGGAAAGAACTTGGACGATCGGCAGGCCGTAAACTTTCGCAAACTCCCAGTCGCGCCGGTCGTGGGCAGGAACCGCCATGATAGCCCCGGTGCCGTACGATACCATGACGTAGTCGGCAATCCACAGGGGAATCTTCTTCCCGGTCACCGGGTTAATCGCCCAAGCGCCGGTGAAAACGCCGGTCTTTTCCTTGTTCAGCTCGGTCCGCTCAAGGTCCGACTTGAGCGCGGCGCGGGCAATGTACTCTTCCACTTGCTTCCTGCATTCGTCCGTCGTCAGTTCTTTGACGAGCGGGTGCTCGGGAGCCAGAACCATGTAGGTGGCGCCGAACAGCGTGTCAGGCCGGGTCGTGTACACGGTCAGCGTCTTGTCGCTGCCATCAATCCTGAAGGTCACTTCTGCCCCAACGCTCTTGCCGATCCAGTTGCGCTGCATGGCCTTGATTGCCTCCGGCCAGTCCAGCTTGTCCACGTCCTGCAGAAGCCGCTCAGCGTACTCGGTGATCTTCAAAACCCACTGGCGCATGTTGCGCCGGACCACATGAGAACCGCACCGCTCGCAGTGTCCTTCCTTGACCTCTTCGTTCGCCAAACCGGTCATGCATGAGGGACACCAGTTGATCGGCGTTTCTGCCTCGTAGGCCAGCCCTTTTCGGTACATTTGGAGAAACAGCCACTGGGTCCACCGATAGTACTCCGGCTGATGGGTCGCCACCTCTCGGCTCCAGTCGTAACAAAAGCCCAACGATTTAATCTGCTGCCGGAAGCGGTTAATATTCGCCTCGGTCGTCACTCTGGGGTGAGTTCCCGTTTTGATAGCGTAGTTTTCAGCCGGAAGGCCGAACGAGTCGAACCCCATCGGATGAAGGACGTTGTATCCGTTCATGCGAAGATAGCGGCAGTAAATGTCCGTCGCCGTGTAGCCCTCCGGATGACCGACGTGCAGGCCGGCTCCGGACGGGTAAGGGAACATATCCAGCACGTACCGCCGTTTCTCCGGCGGAACAGACGGATCTTCCTTCACTTGGAACGTGTTGTGCTCCTCCCAGTACTTCTGCCACTTCTTTTCGATTGCAGTGAAATCGTAGTTCATATCCCGCGTCTCTCCTCTGTCGACTTCTTCGCCTCGTCGTCCCGTTTATTTTTTCTGCTTGTTCCAGCGCCGCCAGCGGCGGCGCCCAATTCCCTCAAAACGTCCCCCAGCGTCGCCAAACGAATCAGCTCGAGCTGCCCGCATGGCGCCTCTTTTTCCCGGCTGCTGATGATCACTCGCCGAAATCCGAGCCGCTCCGCCTCCTTGAGGCGGGATCCAAGAGCCGTCACAGGGCGCAACTCTCCGGCCAACCCCACCTCGGCCAGCAGACAGCAGTCCGGCCCGATAGGGACGCCGCTCACTGCCGAAGCTAGCGCCGCGGCGACCGCCAAATCGGCCGCCGGATCCCTCACTTCTAAGCCACCGGCCACGTTGCAGTACAGGTCGCTTTTCCCTGCCGGAAGGCCGCACCGGCTCTCAAGGACGGCCAAAAGAAGTTGAAGCTTGTTTGCGCCGACGCCCATTCCCATCCGGCGCGGGTACGCGAACTCCGACTGAGCCGCAAGGGCCTGAATCTCCGCCACGAGCGGCCGGGAGCCTTCCAACAAAACCGTCATCGCGACGCCTGAAACGGTGCTGTCCGACCTGTTCCAGTACAGGTAGCTGGGATCTGAGACCTCGACCAGCCCTTCGCCGCCCATTTCAAAAATTCCGAGCTCGTCGGTACCGCCGTATCGGTTCTTGCTCGCCCTCAGAGTGCGGTACAGGGACGTCTTCTCGCCGCTGAACATGATCACCGTGTCAACCATGTGTTCCAAAAGCATCGGCCCGGCAAGACGGCCTTCTTTGGTGATGTGCCCGACAAGCACGGTCGGAACGCCCGACGTCTTGGCGAAATCCAGACACCTCTGCGCCACCGCCCGAACCTGAGTCGGCGTGCCGGGCCAGCCGTCCTCGTCCTGAGCTCTCATGGCCTGAACGCTGTCCACAACCAACAGGGCGTGATCCGAGACCAGCTGAAGCGCCTCGTCAATGACCGTGTGACAGCACACTTCCAGCCCGTCGTGCAGCACGCCGAGCCGGGCAGCCCGCAAGCCGAGCTGTCCGGCCGATTCTTCTCCTGAAACGTAGATCACTTTTGAGCCTGCCGCCGTCATCGCCCCGCAGACCTGCAGGAGAAGCGTCGACTTGCCGATTCCAGGCTGGCCGCCTAAAAGCACGACCCCGCCGGGCACCCAGCCGCCGCCGAGCACCCGATCTAGTTCTCCAATCCCTGACGGCGTCCTGACCGGCGCGGGAATGTCCCGTATTGATTCGGGGGTAAGCACCCGAGGAGCGCCGCCCGCCCGGTTCTGGACGACGGTCGGCCGCTCTTCCGCCATCGTGCCCCAGCTTCCGCAGCTCGGGCACCTGCCGGAAGGGTACAAGCCGGTATATCCGCACTCGCTGCAGACGTACCGGCGAACGTCCTTTTTCGGCATGTTAGCGCTTATAGCCGATGATCTTCCTCAGCAGGTCTTTTCGGGCCACGACGTCAGCTTCCGTTTCTACCCCTTGAGGGAGGAACCCGTCAATAACACCTAAGATCCCTCGCCCCTGCTCGGACGAGCAGACGACGACCTGAAGGGGGTTTGCCGTCGCGGCGAAAATCCGGCAGACTTCCTGACAGTTCTTGACCGCCTGAAGGACGTTGATCGGATAGCCGTTTTTCAGCACGATGACGAAGCTGTGCCCGCAGCTCAGCGCCTGAGCGTTCCTCACGGCACAGGCCTTGAGCTCGTCATCGTTGCCGTCCGACCGAATCAGGCAGTCACCGGACGCCTCGCAGAAACCGATACCGAACTTGAGGTACGGCGAGGACGTGACCAGCGCCTCGTAAAGGTCTTCAACCGTTTTGATGAAGTGGCTCTGCCCGACAATCAGGTTGCCGTCTTCAGGAATTTCAAGCGACACAAGTTCCATCTTTTTGATCTCTGCCATGGGGTTGCCTCCTCACTGGCGTTAGGCCATTGTATTCACTATTCTAACCCACCGGCGCGGAATAAACAAAAAGCGCTTCTCCGCTACGAGAACGGAGAAGCGCACTTGTTTGTTAGCCCTTAATTGCTGCCGGCGCTGACTTTTTTAACTTCCTGAATCACGTCGTCGGTCAGATCCAAGCCGCCGAAGAACGTCGCCGCCTTGTCGACGACAACCGTGCACTTTTTGTTCTTGGCAACAGTCCGAATGGCCAGATTGATGTCCTTGAAAATCGGGGCCATCAGCTTCTGCTCTTCCATCGCAGCTTCCTGCTTCTTCTGCGTGAAGATCTTGACCTTCTCCTGATTGTCTTTTGCTTTCTCGATGCCGGCTTTGGCCTCGTTCTGCTTGTTGTCCATGATGGTCTTGATACGGGCCTGAGCGCTCTCGAACTTGGGGTGAGAAACGAGGATCCTCTGGGGTTCGATGACGCCGACTGTGTCAGCTGCCAACGCCGCCCCAGCCGACAAAACTACCAACGTCGCGCAAGCAGCCAGAACTTTTGTGAGTTTCATTAAAAAACCTCCCGTGAACATTCCAGATATGAACCGATTCGGTTCGAGGGCGCGCAAACCGTCCGTTCACCGATATTGTAGGAGAATCACGCCTCTTTATCAACCACAGAAATGTCCGCAAAAATAATATATGCATATTCACCGAGCGCTAATCGGCCTAATTTTTGTTCCCTCTGTCCTTTTTCCGCGGGCAGTCAGATATAATATTTGCACCGTAGAAGTCATACGCGTTATCAACACAAATTTGACACGACACGAAAGGAAGAAAACAATGAAACTATCTCGCTTCTCCGCACTTTGTCTCGCCTCAGCCCTCGCGGCAGCCTCTGCTGCTCCGGCCGGCGCGTCGAGCCCTCTCCTTCAGGGGATCGCTGATGTAGCCAAGGACTCCGCTATCAACGCTGTCACCGATAAGGTCAGCGACGTCATCTCCGGAACAGTGGACGGAGCTCTTTCCGGCGGCTCTTCGACCCCGGACTACGAGAGAGCGCCCAAGCCGAAGAAGATCACCTCGCTGGCCAACACGAACTGGCACGGCGTTTTCCCTGCCGCTTCCGGCTCTGGCGTGGACGTGACCGTCAGCTTTGCCGGCAACGGACTGTACCGCCGAGTTGACAAGTACCTGACCGATCGGCCGTACTCGACGTTCGTCGAAATGGGCACTTGGAATGTAGCCTCCGGCAAACTGGCTGCGCTCGTGTCCTCCAGCGGCGACAAGACCTGGTTCATGCTCGACAAGAAAGGTTCGCTCGTCCTGTCTGACGAAAAAGGCGCTCCCATTACCGAGGACTCGCTGAACTACAAACTGAACTACAGCGAAGACGCAAACCTTTTCAACGATGATCGCTTCGTGGACGTGAACTCCCAGGTGACCTTCGCCGGCAAGACGCAGAACGAGAAGGACAAGAAAGAAAACGCCGTTCTGACCCTTCGCGGCGACTCGTCCTACCGGTTCAAAGAAACACTCGACGCTAAGAAGGCACAGCCCGTCTACTCGTGGGGCCGCTGGGCTCAGCTCAACCACAAGACCATCCTGCTGACCGACGCGAGCGGCGCTGCCCGGTACATCATCGCCACCGACAAGGGCTGTTCGCTTGGCTCGGGCAAATCGGAGCGGCCGTTCAACAAGTCCCTCGTCATGACTCGGACGACTGAGGCTGACCTGACCAACGTCGCGCTGGACATGGCCGGCATTTACCAGAAGAGCGCCGACGGCGAGACCATGAACGTAGCCGGCCTGACCTATGCGGTCAAAGACTCCGCCGCGGCCCAAAAGATCGCTTCCTGTTGGACCCTCAAGAAGATGACCTCTCCTGCCAAGGCGACCTTCAAAGGCCATTTTGAGACCGTCAGGTCTCAGACCGGACGTCTCCGGCTCATGTTGGTCATCGACGCGGCCTACAAACTGGCCGACCAGACACTTTAAACCTCGTATCGCGCACAAACAAGCACAAACAACAAGAGGCGCGGCCTACAAAGGCCGCGCCTCTTTCTTTTTTATCGTCGGTCAACTGCCGACTGGCGCCGACTGACTGGCAGCGCCTGAAACCTTGGTGATACGGACGCGGGAAATCCGCTGGCCCGCCGTCTTCACGACCTCGAACGAGTAAGGCCCCCACTGAATCGACGCTCCCAGCTCGGGGAAGACCTTGAACTCCTCCAGCATCCACCCGTTCAGCGTCGGCGACTCGGTATCGGGAATCTCCATAGTCCCAAGGAACTTGAAGAACAGGTCCTCGATGTAGATATCGCCCACCGCCAACCAGGCATTGCCGTCGATCTGCGTCACGTACTCCTTGATGTCGTCCAGCTCGTCGTAAATCTCGCCCAGGAGCTCTTCCATCAAGTCTTCCAGCGTGATGATGCCCGACGTGCCGCCGTAGTCGTCCAAGACGACCGCCATGTGCGTCCGGTTCGTCTTCAGAATACGGAACGCGTCAAGCAGGCTCGTCTCGCCGGACACCAGAAGGGGCTTTGCCATGCAGGCGCGAAGGTTCAGCGGCTCGCCGGCTACCACTTTTTCCAGCACGATCTTCTCGTTCAGGACGCCGATAATGTTGTCGGTCGTCCCCTCGTACACTGGGATTCGGGTGTAGTGATTTTTCAGAATCAACGACAGGGCGAGCTCCGACGACTCGTCCACGTCCAGCGCGAACAGGTCAACCCGCGGCGTCTGAACTTCCCACACCTTCAGTTCGTTGAAGTTGATCGCGTTCTCGATCAGCTCGCGCTCAACCCGAGGCAAGGTGTTCTCCTTCGCCATATCGTCCACAATGCTCAGCAGCTCGTCGTGGGTCACGCTCGGCGACGCCGCCTTGGAAGACGACAGCCCCCGCAGCTGTTCGGTAATGCTCTGGGTAACCCACGTGAACGGTTTGAACAGCACCGACAGTAGCCGAATGGCCGGCGACGCCCGAAGGGCAAACGTCTCCGCGTGATCCTTCACAAACGCCTTCGGGAGAATCTCGCAGAAGATAATGATCAGCACGGTCATAATCGCCGTGGAATACAGAGCGCCGACCGGCCCAAAGACCGACGCCAGCGCGGCGGTAACAACCGCGGTATTGAGGATATCAACCACGTTGCCGCCGATGAGGATCACCGAAATGGTCCGGCTGAAATCCTTCACCAGCTCCATCGTTCGCGACGCGCCGGGAGTCCCCTCGTCGACGAACCGGCGAAGACGGACTTTGTTCAGACTTGAATAGGCCATGTCCGCGGCGGAGAAAAACGCCGACAGCAAGATCAGGCACACGACCAAAACGAGCATGGAAAACAGCATTCCCAACGAACCTCCCCGGCAGTTACTCAGGCGCTACTGCACGATGTAGCTGTCAAAGTATCCCGAAATATAGATAACAGGCGTTCCCTTATCGCCCGAGCCGGAAACGAGATCGCACAGCGACCCTACCAGATCGCTCAGCCGGCGGGGCGTCGTCCCCAGCCCGGTTTTGTCCGACCGGGACGTCTTCGCCTTTGCCTGGATTGCCTCGGTGACCGCCTGAAGCGGCGTCTTATCTCCCGCGTTGTCGGCCACGTACTTGAACTTGATCTCGTGAGGCATACCGATCAGCCCAGATGTGCAGGCTGGCGAGACAACCGGATCGGCCAGCTCCCAGATGCCGCCCACCGGATCCTTGAACGCGCCGTCGCCGTACACCAAAACGTCGATCTGACGGCCCGTCTGCCGCCGAAGCTCTTCCTGCAGGTCGGCCACAAACGCCTCGCAGTCTCTGGGGAACAGCTTTACCACGCCGGCGCGGGAGTAGTTTGACCCCAGCAGGCCGAACCGGTCGTTCCAGCCTCGCCCTTCCTGAGGCGCAGCGCAGATCTGATCAAGGGTGATCACCTTCGCGCCCAGCCACTCCAAGACCTGACGGTGCAGATTCCGATCGTGAATCGACGCGACGATAACCTGTTTCGCGTAGCTCAGCGCCGCCTTCGGCGACTGGGCAAAGTGAACCTTGATCTTCTCCGGCGCGACCGACTTGTACAGCTCCACGTAGTCCAGCCCGGTAAACGGGTGCGTCCACGTGCCGAAAACCCGCCGGAACTCGTCCTCGTCAAAGGCTGAATCTGACAGCAAATGTGCCTTCTCGTAGAACTCCTGCCGGTCCATCACGCCGTTGCCGACCTCGTCGCACGGATACGACAGCACGAGGTGCAGCGTACCCCGCACCCCCGCGACGATCCCCTTCAGCAGCTCAAGAAAGCGGTTCCGACTCAAAATTGGGAACAGAAGAACCGCGTCGCCCTCGTCGGTCAGCCGGGCGACGTCCTGAGCGATATCCTCAGTCGTCACGTAGTTTCCCTGCGCTCTAGCCACCAGCGACTCGGTCACCCCAACGATATCCCGATCCTTAAACTTAAAGCCGTCCGGTTCGCTCGCCGCCGCTTCCATCAGCGAGTTCACGACAATTTTCTTCAGGTCGTCACCGCTCATGACGACAGGCAGACGAATTCCCCGGGCAACTGTTCCAATGTGTCGCATTTCTCATATCTCCCCGAACTGCAGAATAGCACGTCTCAACGGCGTGGTTCATCAAACAGAACTCATTTTATCATGCCCAAAGCCGCTCCGTGCCGTCAGACGGTTTGTTTTGTGATATGCTTGTCCCGCAAAGGACAGAAAGTCAGGAGGTGGATCGCCATGGCAGGAAACGAAACGGGAGACTTCTTCTCCTTTGGCTCCTTGATGGGCTCTCCCAACAAGCTCGACTATCCAGACTGGACCATCAAATTGACGCGTCAGATCAGCGGCTGGTTCAGCCAGCGGTTCACCCTCTCGGACGGCTACGAAGCGCCCTACGACGAAGCTGTTCGCAGCGAACCTGAACTGCTCTTCGACCGGCTCAATTGGGTCAACGACCACGCCTGTCTCCTGCCCAGCTCCCGACGCCCTAGGCCGCGCGACGAAGCGGCCGTCGTATGGCTTGGAGAGGTCGACCTCGATGGCGCGATGCGTTGGGCCCTCGACTACGCCCTGCTGTTCTCAGGCCGACGGTGCCGACGAGCCTGGATATTGACCGATTGCTGGATCCCCTGCGACGTGCTCGACTACAGCGACCACATCGCCTCGCTGGCAGACCAGCAGATCGTTCTCCGCTTTCTTTTGATAACGCCTTGGGGATGGCTTGAGCTGCCGCTCAGCGAAGACTGGTCGTCTGGACGCCTGTCTCTCTTCAGGGGAAGAAGCCGCAAATAATCCGCCCTGCTTGACGGATTTCCTCCCCTGAGGTACAATGCGCCTCGTGTCGGGGTGTAGCGCAGTCTGGTTAGCGCGCCTCGTTCGGGACGAGGAGGTCGGAGGTTCGAATCCTCTCACCCCGACCATTCAAGAAAACAGGCAGATCCCGGCGGAAGCGTCGGGGTCTGTTTTTTTAGAAAGAACGCAAAGGAGGCCATCATGCCGAACTCGCCGGACGACAAGGTCGCCGCAGTCAACAGAAAAGCCCGACACGACTACGAGATTCTGGAGACGATGGAATGCGGCCTCGTGCTGACCGGCACGGAGATTAAGTCCATCCGGGCCGGACGGGCCAACCTCAAAGACGGGTACGCCAAATTCAAGGACGGCGAACTGTGGCTTGAAAACGTCCACATTTCCCCCTACGAGAAGGCCACCGCATGGGTCAAAGTTGAGCCGCACCGAGCGCGCAAACTGCTGCTTCACCGTCGGGAGCTCCGCCGGCTCCAGGCAAAAGTCAAAGAGCGGGGCTTCACCCTCGTGCCGCTCAAGCTCTACGTCAAAGGCGGCAAACTTGCCAAAATTGAACTGGGCCTCGCGCGGGGAAAGAGTGCCGCAGACCGCCGGGACGACATCAGAGAGCGGGACGTTCAGCGCTCCATCGCCAGAGAACTGAGGAACAGAAACTGACCTGAGAATCAATGTGATATAATCAACGTGAACCGGGGGCGACCGGTTTCGACTGGTATGGCGGAAGTCTGGGAGCAGGCCGAGCGACGGGCGTTACCCGTCAAACATAAGAACTGACAACGATTTCGCACTGGCTGCGTAAGCACGCGGCCGCCCAAACGGAGAGGGAGCGCTCGCGCCTCCCGGGCGGGCTAATCATCGCGGGCAGCGTCATTTCCTTCCATCCGCAGCACCCGATACCCTTCTGTCGGTCAGGCGTCGGGCGCAGCGCGTTAAAAGAGATCGTCTAAGCCTGTAGCCGCCCATTCGTACCCGTTATGTCAGGACCGGAGTTCGATTCTCCGCGCCTCCACCATCTGAATACGTTAAAACGCGGTCAAGCGACCGCGTTTTATTTTTTGCCCTGCTGTTTTCTGTCCGTCGCGTGGACGCCAAGCGAAGCAGTCCAAAGTCCGCAGTCATATCGCTGCCGCCGCGTCTCAAGACTACCCGCGCGGTCAGACTGGGCCGTCAAGTTCGTCTTTAGGCCTGATAGGCCGAACGCGCTTCTGCCTGTCCGCCCGCGTGCGCGCGACGTCTGCGATTGGCTGATAATACCCGAGCGTGTTGGGGCCAAGCTTTGAGCCGGTGCGCAGAGGAGCGATTTTCTCGAGTTGCTTTGTGATGTCCCTAATTCGCGTCAGCTGTTCTCCCTGCGTCGGGACGTGGTCGGGCGTCATGCCGCCTTCATCGCGCAGGTTGAACTTGCCTTCTCTGATGAGTTTCACGAGGTCAGGTGTTTCTTCAGTCGTCACTTTGTAAGAGGCCTCAATCGGTGATGACTGTTCAGACTTAGGAGCTTCCGCGCCGCCGGCGATGGAGTACTCGACGTCCGTTGTTTCGTTAGGCGATATTGCGTATTCTGTGCCTGTTTCCTTGACAACGTCACGCGGCGGCGCTACTCTTTGATTAGAAAACGGTTCTTCTTGAGATAGAGCACTCGGGGGCACTTGGAGCCCCGATGAGTTCTCTATCTTTTGAAGAGCCGTTTCGTTTTCAATCGATAAGCCAGCGCCCTTGACTTCTTCCGGCGATGGGGTTACACTAAAATCACCGGGTCGGTGGAGGGGGGCATCCCCCTGTGAATCCGATTGGTCGGTCGGTGTTCCCGAATGCCCGGTGAGAACACCCTGTTCCTCAAGAAGAGTGGCCTTCAATCGTTCGCTTTGTTCGTCAAGCGATCGCGTTGAAGGCCTTTTTTTATACTTCTGTCTCAAAAGGGCGTGAGTGCCGGTCTCCCCTTATTGAATTAACGACGATATTCCTCTGCCACAGCTTTTATCCTCGTTCCGGCCGGCGCCCTTGACTTTCCCATACTATCGAAGTATAGTGGCCTCACCGGGTCGGTGGAGGGGGGCACTCCCCTGTGAAGCCGATTGGTCGGAAGGTGTTCCCGAGTGCCCGGTGCGAATACCTCTTACAAGAATTTTGTGGCCTTCAGCCGCCCGCTTTATTCACCAAGCGAACGCGTTGAAGGCCTTATTTTTACCTTTCTGGATCCAACGGGAGTGACGTCGGTTTCGCTCTCCCCTCTGCCGCCGTTTTCTCCGCGTTCAAGCCCCGTCCTGACGCTTCGTCATGGACGGGGCTTCCCCTTTCCATGAGCCGCTCTCCGGCCGAGGCGTTCTTGAGCCATCATATCACTGTGCCTCTCAGCAGGTTAGGCGCCTGAGGCCACGGCTCCGCCCCACTTGATCGTCGCTAGGAGGACAACTAACGCCCCACCGGGGAAAATTTCATCACGGCTCCCTTCTCGCTGGACCTCCGCAGAGAGATCCGCCAAAGGATCCTCCTTCTGTCGTTTGCCGTCCTTTCGCTTGAGCTCGGCTGGCTCCGTCGGCCCCTTCGAGTTTTCTCCCCCTCGCGTCAGGTCGGCCCAGCGCGGCGGAACACGCGCCTTTCACCTGCCCACGCCGACGAGCCGACCGACCGGCTACAAAACACGTCTTCATGTACCGGAGGCAACGCCAAAAGTGAAATAAAACACGATATAATATCGCACAAGTAGCACAATAAAACATCTGGGGACTTCGTCCCCGCCTCGAGGAGGAGACCGAATGAAAAAAGCTGCCCCGCTCGTTGGACTGATCGCTTCTCTTGTCCTCTCGTCTGCCGCGTTCGGCTGCACCGTGTTCGCCGTGGGCAAAAACGCCTCGGCCGATGGGACGGCGATGATCTCGCACACCTGCGACTCGTTGAGCGATCACTTTGGTCTGAAGCTGATCGCCGCCGCCGATCACCCGGCAGGAAGCGAGCGGCTCATTACCCAGCACGGAGTCGGCAAGGCGCCCGACGAAGCCGACGTGCCGATGTCGAAGATTCCTGAAGCTCCCCACACGTATCGATACTTGACGTCCCAATACGCCTTCATCAACGAAAAAGGGCTGGCGATGGGCGAAAGCACCATGTCCATGACAGCCGACGACGAGCACAGCCAGCGGGCGAAAAAGCTGATGATCGAGAACGCCTTCGGCCTGATGAACTGCTATAACCTGCAGGAAATCGCCCTCGAGCGCTGCGCGACTGCCCGCGAAGCGGTCGAGCTCATGGGACAGTTGGTTAGCAAGTACGGTTGGTTCTCGGACGGCGAGACGATGCCGATTACCGACGGCAACGAGACGTGGGTCTTTGAGGTATACGGCAATACGATGTGGGCCGCGTGGCGCGTGCCAGACGACGAAATATTCGTTGCGGCCAACCGGGCTCGGCTCTGTCATCTTGACCTGACCGACAAGGCGAACGTCTTGGCCGCGCCGGATATGATCGACTACGCGGTTAAGAACGGCCTGATCTCCCCAAAGGACGCCAATCCGAAGGACTTCAGCCCCGCCGAGGTCTTCTACCCGACAATCCGTCTGTACTCGTCGCTGCGCGAGTGGCGCGCCCTGTCCGTTTTTGCCCCGTCGGCAAAGCTGGATCCGTGGGCGTACCGCTTCCCGCTGTCGGTCAAGCCGGATAAGAAAGTGACCGTCGCCGACCTGTTCGCCCTGCAGGGCGATTGGTACGGCGGCACGCCGTTTGACCTGAGCAAGGGCAAGGCCGCTGGCCCTTGGGGAAATCCGACCCGCTACCGCAAGCAGCTCAATTTGGGATATAAGGACTGCGAGTACCCCCGGGCGATCAACGACTACCGTCAGACGTACGTTCAGATTTGCCAAGTCGACGGCCGGCTCCCGGACGAGATTAAGGGCGTCGTATGGTTTGGCTACGGCGCCGCCGACACGACGTACTTGACGCCGCTCTGGGCATCGATGAGCGAACTGCCGGCGCTCTACTCAACCGGCACGCGCCGCACTCCCTATACGCCCGAATCGGGCTGGTGGAGCTGCATTCGGGTTCAGAGCATTGCGGACTGGCGGTATCAGCCGATCCGAGCCGAGATTCACGAGGCGAGAACGCCCCGAATGAACGAACAGTTTGCTCGGGTTCCCGAACTGCTGAAACAGAGCGCGGAACTGATCAACAAGGGCGATCGGTCAGCCGGTCTGGAGCTCATTCAGAAGTACGCCTACGACCAAGCGCAGGGCTGGCATGACGAGTGGCTCAAGCTGGGCGACCGGCTGTTCAGCAAGTACTGTCTTGGAGCTATCGACATGAACCTGACGCCCTTCCCCGAAGAGTGGGCCGAGTCGATCGCCGACGGGCCGTTCGTCCGTCCCGACGGAACCGGCGGCAAATAAGCAAATAAAAAGACGCCCCTTCGGGCGTCTTTTTATTTTTTCTCAAGGCCAATCGGGCAGGGGCTCTAAAAACTCGCCGCGGCGACAGCGTCGCTGGACGAGCCAACGCGGCGGTCAAGGCCCCGCAAGCCGAGGGAAAACGCCGTTTTCGGCAAGCGCACTCACAGCCCCCGCGCCCGTTCATCACGGTGCCCAATATGAGGCAAGGTTCCCCAAGCCTTATTTATTAACGGCCTCTCACTTCCCGTTCTATTGAGACGAACCGACCAGCAAACCATTTTCGAGCGTTCAGCATAAAAAAGCCGCCGGTCTGCAGCCGGCGGCAAGTTTTGTTTTTGTATCTGGCGGAGAGGGAGAGATTTGAACTCTCGGAGGAGCAAGCCCCTCACTTGATTTCGAGTCAAGCGCTTTCGACCGCTCAGCCACCTCTCCGCGACGCGTGCCATTATATCATAAAAATTCAGGCTGTGAACAGCCGGCTTCTCTCCTCCTGCTACCCTTTGAGCAGGGGCCCCTCGGTTCATTCCCAGTCTCCTTCAAAACGACACGGCGAGCCTCCAATGAGGTGCCATGTCATCTTTTTTTCAACTTTTTGCCGAACGGCTCGGGGCGAGGGACAACAAGTCTATTTCCAAACAATATGATATTCTTTTGAATATACCCTGCAGAATATCGTATATTTTGTCATTTTCAGAATCCATTATTTTTTAGCCTTGTACTTTTCTTTTAAAAGCATATACTGTGAGCGCTTAAAAAGGAGGTGACGGGTGACGGGTACTATCTCTCAAGAGCTTCAACAGGCGGTGACGCCTCAGAGCGTAAATTTAGGACTCATTCAAGTACCTCGTTCTGTCGTCTTTTCGTGGGGCATTGTCGCCTTGTTGGGCGTTCTGTTCTTTTTAGCCGGACGCCGGGCTAAGATGCGGCCGGGAAAGCTGCAGCTGGTTGGCGAAGTCTTTGTCAAGACAATGGACGACTTTATCACCGGAACGCTTGGGGCTCGGTGCGCCGGCCTTTCGCCGTATTTTGGCGCGCTGGCTCTCTACCTTGCGGTAGCTAACCTATCGGGCCTGTTGGATTTAGTTCCGCCGACGAAGGACCTGAACGTCACAGCTGGACTGGCGCTGTGCAGCTTTTTTGTCATTTACGGGACCCTTTTAGCCGTCAAAGGGCCGAAAGGGGCTCTAAAGCGGCTGATCGAGCCCAATCCCGCCATGCTTCCTTTCAACATCATCGACATGGCGACCCGACCTCTGTCGCTGTGCATGCGGCTTTTCGGCAACATTTTCGGCGCGTTCGTCGTGATGACGCTGGTTCATCATTTGACCCCCGCGGTCGTTCCGTCGATTTTAGGGCTGTACTTCGACCTGTTCGACGGGTTGATTCAGATGGCTGTTTTCGTTTTTCTCACGCTGTTGTTCACTCAGGATGTTCTTGATTAACCGAAAGGAGCGAGTGTTATGTCTTTAACTGCTTTGGGTGCTGGGATCGCCGTTTTGACTGGCGTCGGTGCGGGAATCGGCATCGGCTTGGCAACAGGGAAGGCCTGTGAGTCGATCGCCCGTCAGCCGGAGGCCAAAAATGATGTGATGAAGACCATGTTGTTAGGGTGCGGATTGGCCGAGGCAACGGCTATTTACGGTTTCGTCGTCGCGATGGCAGTTATCCTTCTGAAGTAGGCCTGCATTATGTTCCTCAAGGTTGACTGGAATATCCTCTGGACTGTGCTCAACCTGCTGGTGCTCTATCTTCTGGCGCGCCGGTTCCTTTTCACTCCGCTTCGCCGGGCGATGAAAGCCCGTCAGGATGCTATTGCGGACGAGTTGAAGAGAGCCTCTGACGCGCGGGCTGTCGGCGAGGAACTGCAGCGCCACAACCAGGAGCAAATGCACGCGGCCAGCCGGGCGGCTTCCCGACTTGTTGACGACGCGCGGGATCACGCCGACCAAGCCTACGAGATCATTCTCGCTCAGGCGAAACAGGACTCGCGGCACGAGCTGGAAGAGATGCGGGTACGGATTGCCCGCGAAGAAGCACTTGCTAAGGAGCGGCTTCAAACGCAGACGGCTTCGCTGATTCTTGAGGCGGCGGCTAAGTTGGCCAGCCGAAAGATGACCGACGCAGACGACCTGACGCTGATCGACCGGTTCTGCCGGGGCGAAGAATGAAGACCCTGCTTCCCTTGGCCGAGGCCGCCCGGCTTGAGGGCCTGAAGAGCGTCGATTTTCTTCCGGCAATTCAGGCGCTCGAGCTCTGCCCGGAGCTCGGCCGGACTTTGGCCTCTCCCCTGCTGACTCATCAAGAAAAGTTGGGGCTGCTGTCTTCCCTCAAGTTGGATCACCGAGCGGCTAACACGTTAGTCCTGCTGGCCGAGGGCGGAAAAATCAGCCAAGCGCGCGACTTAGCCCGGTTGCTTCGGCTGCGGGCCATCGTCACCGCAGGCGGCGCCTTGGGCATTCTCTCCTCAGCCCGTCCGATCAGCGAGGAAAACCGCCATCGGCTCGAAAAAGCGACCGCCCGGCGGCTTGGTGTCTCCTTTGTAGTGCTGGAACCGCAGATTGACGCCGATCTGTACGGCGGCTTCCGAATCATCGTGTCCGGCGTCACGTACGATTATTCGCTGGCCGGAGCCCTCCGGGATTTGGGCAGTCTGCTGCTGGAGGTATAACATGCTTTCTGATGGCATTATTGAAGAACTGAGGGAGCGGATCCGCTCCTTTGATATGAAGCTGGACGCCCGGGAAACCGGACAAGTCGTCTCTTTGGCCGACGGCATTGCCACCGTGTACGGATTGAACCGGGTCACCTACGGCGAGCTGGTCGTCTTTGAGGACGACTCGCTCGGCATGGCGATGAACTTGGAGTCTGACCGAGTCGGCGTCGTCCTGTTCAGCGACGGCGGCGGCCTTCGGGAAGGCACGCTCTGCCGCCGAGGCGGACAAGCGGCTTCAGTGTCCTGCGGCGACGGACTGATTGGCCGAGTGGTTAACCCGCTGGGCGAGGCGATCGACGGCGGCGCGCCGATCGTAGGCCAAAAGGACATGCCGGTGGAACGGGAAGCGTCTGGCGTCATGTCCCGCAAGCCGGTCAACGTGCCGCTCAAAACCGGCATCTTGGCAGTCGACGCTCTTGTGCCGGTGGGCCGAGGGCAGCGGGAGCTGATCATCGGCGACCGGCAGACCGGCAAGACGACGATCGCTGTGGACGCTATTTTGAATCAGAAAGACCAGAACGTCATCTGCATATACTGCGCCATCGGCCAGAAAAACAGCTCAATCGCCCAAATTCACGCGTCCCTTCGCGCCGCTGGAGCCTTGGACTACACGTTCATCGTTTCTAGTCCGGCCAGCGACTCGCCGTCGCTCCAGTACCTCGCCCCCTACGCCGCCACGGCCATGGGCGAGTACTTTATGGATCAGGGACGGGACGTGCTGATCATCTACGACGATTTGAGCAAACACGCCGTAGCATATCGGGCCCTGTCGCTTCTTCTGCGGCGCAGCCCGGGCCGCGAGGCGTACCCCGGCGACGTGTTCTACCTGCACAGCCGACTGCTGGAGCGCAGCTGCCGACTGGAAGATCACTGGGGCGGCGGCTCGATGACCGCCCTGCCGATTATCGAAACCCAAGCCGGCGACGTGAGCGCGTATATCCCGACGAACGTCATTTCCATCACCGACGGACAGATTTACCTTGAAAGCCACCTGTTCAGATCAGGAGTCCGCCCTGCCGTCAACACCGGCCTGTCGGTCAGCCGAGTGGGAGGCGCCGCCCAGCCGGCAGGAATCCGCGCTTTGGCCGGAAACCTGCGGGTCACTCTGGCGCGTTTTGCCGAGTTGGAAGTGTTCACCCAGTTCGCCGGCGACTTGGACGACGCCACGAGAGAAGCGTTGGACTCCGGGCACAGGCTGACAGAGGTCCTCAAACAGACGCCTGGCTCGTCTCTTTCGACCGCCGGCCAGTTAGTCACGCTGTACTACGTCACAAGCGGTGGTTTCTCCGACGTGCCGCTCGCCCACGTCCGTGACTTCGCGCGGGACGTCCGCAAGTACCTTTCCCAAGAGGACGGCCCTCTCATGCAGGAACTGGAACGCGGCGAAAAGCTGACCGATGGACAAAAAGAGGCACTCGACAAACGCTTGGCGGCGTTCAAGGCCCAAGAGGCGCCTTCATGGCAGAAATAGCCGCCCTTCGCGAGCGAATCCTGAGCGTCAAACAGACCCTCAAAATCACGAGTGCCATGTACCTGATCAGCCAGGCGAAAAGCCGCCGGGCCCGCACTCAGCTCGAAAAGGTTCAGCCGTTCTTTGAAGTCATCAAAGACACCATCGCCGACGTGCTCCGTCACAGCACCATGGTAAAACACCCGTACTTTGGGGCGCCCAAGCTGTCGCACGGAGAAGCCGGGCTGGTCGTCATTTCCGGCGACAAAGGGCTTGCGGGCAGCTACAACAGGGAAGTCATCGACCTGACGCGACGCACCGCCGAGGCGTACGACAACGTGACGTTGTTCTGCGTCGGAGAAATGGGCCGGCGAATGTTTATCCAGCGGGGTATGCAGCCTGAACCGAACTTCCTGTACAGCGCCGGCGAACCGACTCTGAGCCGCGCGTGGGAGATGAGCCGCCAGCTTCTGGAGCTCTTCAAAAAGAACAAACTTCGGGAAATACTGCTCGTCTATACCCGAATGACTTCCCCGCTCAGCACGTCACCGCTCGTCCTGCCGCTTCTGCCGCTGGATCCGAACAACCCGCGCTGGCGCGATCGGTCGGTCCGCTCCGACAACGTGATGATCTACGAACCGTCGGTCGACGCCGTCATCAGCCGGCTCGTCCCGTCCTATCTGGCCGGCGTGCTCTACGCCGCCATGACCGAATCGTACTGCAGCGAAAACTGCGACCGCCGCTCGGCCATGCAGACGGCAACCGACAACGGCAACGACATGCTGAACCGGCTTTCCAAGAGGTACAACCGGCTGCGCCAAGAAATGATCACTCAGCAAATAACCGAAGTAACCGGCGGCTTTGAGGCCACCAATTAGGAGGTCGTCATGAGTCAGGGATACATAACGCAGGTGCTGGGCCCGGTGGTCGACGTCGTTTTTCCGGTCGGACAGCCGCTGCCCCGCCAGCTTGAAGCTCTCGTCGCCGCAGTCGACGGGCAGGAAAAAGTCATGGAAGCGGCGTCGGATTTAGGCAACCGCACCATTCGGTGCATCATGATGCAAAGCAGCGAAGGACTTTCCCGCGGGCTAACCGTTACCGCAACCGGCGAGGCTATCAAAGTCCCAGTCGGCAAAGAAACCCTTGGACGGCTCTTCAACCCGCTCGGCCGCGTCATCGACGGCGGCCCGGAACTGACCGACGCGGACCGCTGGTCCATCCACAGGTCTGCGCCCAAGTTCACCGAGCAGAACCCCACGGCAGAAATCATGGAAACGGGCATCAAGGTCATCGACCTGCTGGCTCCCTACACGAAAGGCGGCAAAATTGGCCTGTTCGGCGGCGCCGGCGTGGGAAAGACCGTCCTCATTCAGGAGCTCATCCACAACGTCGCCAAAGGGCACAACAGCTATTCGGTATTCACCGGCGTGGGCGAACGCACTCGCGAGGGCAACGACCTCTGGCGGGAAATGAAAGCCGGCGGCGTCTTGGACAAGACCGCCCTCGTCTTCGGACAGATGAACGAATCGCCGGGCGCCCGAATGAGAGCCGCCCTCACCGGCCTCACCATGGCCGAGTACTTCCGGGACGTAGAACATCAGGACGTCCTGCTGTTCATCGACAACATCTTCCGTTACGTCCAAGCGGGCAGCGAAGTCTCCAGCCTGATGGGTCGCCTTCCTGGCGCGGTCGGCTACCAGCCGACCTTAGCCAACGAAATGGGCAGCCTGCAGGAACGGATCACCGGCACGTCAGCCGGCTCCATCACGTCCGTTCAGGCGGTGTACGTCCCCGCCGACGACCTGACAGACCCGGCTCCGGCCACAACCTTTGCGCACCTTGACGCGACGACCGTCCTCAGCCGCCGCATCGTCGAAATGGGCATTTACCCGGCCGTGGACCCTCTGGAATCTACCAGCCGCCTCTTGGAACCTGACACCGTCGGAGCTGAGCACTACCGAATCGCCCGAGGCATACAGGAAATGCTTCAACGGTACAAAGAGCTCCAAGACATCATCGCCATCTTGGGCATGGAAGAGCTCTCCGCAGAGGACAGACTCACAGTCATGCGGGCGCGCAAGGCCCAGCAGTTCTTCTCCCAGCCGTTTGCCACCGCTCAGGCCTTCACGGGGCGGGAGGGCAAATACGTCACCCTTCGGGACACCCTGCGGTCGTTCGACGCCCTGCTGTCCGGCGAGCTGGACAAGATACCGGAAACCGCGTTCTCCATGACCGGCGGGCTGGACGACCTGCTGGCAAAGGCAAAAGAGCAATGAAAACGTTTCAGCTGGACATCGTCACGCCGCGCCAGCTGTTTTACAGCGGGCCGGCCGAACAGCTCAGCTTCCAGTCGGTTGACGGCAGCTACGGCGTCCTGCCGGGACACGAGCCGACCCTGACCGCCCTCTCTGAGGGAGAAGTCTCCTTCGTCGTCGACGGCGAGTGGCGCTACGCCGTCACCAGCGACGGTTTTGTGGAAATCATGCCGGGCTACGTGCGCATGCTCACCATGGCGGCCGTCCGCCCCGAAGACATCGACGCCCAACGCGCCCAGCGCGCCAAAGAACGCGCGCAGGAACAACTGAAACATCAACAAAATCAGCAGGACTATTTCCGCTCTCAAGCCGCCTTGGCCCGCGCCCTTACGCGACTCAAGTACGCCCGAAGGAAAAGCAGCTGATTCTTACAATATTCGCGCGGTCGACCTGCCAAGATGGCAATTGTCAAAACCGCAAAAAGGGAACCGCCGGACAGCGCCGGCGGTTCCCTTTTATATTAAAGCTCATTCGTTTCTGGACGTTTCAACGCCTTCAAATCTGCTTTGAGCCGCCAAGGACTGGCGTTTTTTCTCCCGAGCCGCCAAGAAAAAGCTCTGCAAAAGCGACCGGCACTCGTCGGCCATCAGCCCCTCGGCCACGTCGCACCGGTGATTCAGCCGCCCGTCCCGAAGGATAGAATACAGCGACCCGCAGGCCCCAGCCCTCTCGTCTCGACAGCCGAAAACGACCCGAGCGATCCGAGCTTGGACGAGGGCGCCGGCGCACATCGGACACGGCTCAAGCGTGACAAACAGCGAGCAGCCTGAAAGGTTCCAGCCCCCCAGAGCTTGAGCGGCCTCACGAAGCGCCACAATCTCCGCGTGAGCAGTCGGGTCATGCAGAGCGGCTCGAAGGTTATACCCTCGGCCGATGATATTTCCCTTCTCATCGACAACAACTGCGCCAACTGGCACTTCTCCCCCAGCAAACGCGCGCCGAGCCTCGCAGAGCGCCTGCTCCATCATCTGACAGTCAAAAGACGAAAAACAGATCGCCACTCCACAAGGCCCCCTTGATATTGATATTTTACCGAGCCGAAAAAAGGCCTCTGCGCTGACCGCAGAAGCCTCTTCTTATCTTCTGGCGCGCCGGGCAGGATTCGAACCCACGACCATCTGGTCCGAAGCCAGATGCTCTATCCACTGAGCTACCGGCGCATATAGTTTATTCTAGCACAGAAAGTGAAAAAAGGTCGTATGAATGAAAGAAGGTTCAATGGCTGAAAAACGTTATCAATCGCCGAAGAGGCTATAATTAAACTGCCTTGGTATACGAGAAAAAGATCGCAGTAAAAGAGGTGTCCATACACCTTTTTGCAACTTACAGGACAAATGCAAGCCAGACTGCGTGCAGTAGCGGAAAAATCCGGTCACACGGAGCAGTGGCACGTCGAACAGGCACTAAATCAGTATCTTGAAGATTTAGAAGACGCGGCTATCGGTGATGAGGCATATCAAGAGTATTTGCGTTCTGGGAAAAAGTCTTACTCAATGGAAGAAGTGCGGAAAGCCTGCGGATTAGACAATTGATTTAATAAATCAAGGACAAAGGCGGTCTACCCTAATGGGCAGACCGCATTGTTGTTATTGCTTCGTCGATTTTTGTTATGTTCCATTCTTGTTTTCTCGTTTTGTCGCCTTCCGTTATCGTTGGTGCGTATCCGATCGGTCTGTGAACACATCAGACATCTCCTCCCACTGGGGCTTTTCTTTTGTGGCTCTAAATCAACGGTACGCTCATGTGCCCACACAGGTTCATTACGTTTCGCTCCCAATCTCCCGCCTTCTGATGGAACAGGAATAAACGTCAGAGACAACGCTAAAGCCATATGGGAACTGGCTATTAAAGGGAAATCATCTTTGGAAACAATTTAATAATAAACACAAGGCCCCGCCGAAGGGGTGGGGCCTTGTGTTTCTATAAACTTCAATGAACGTTTGGCATTTTTCGCCTCCATCAAACTCGATGATTCGCTTCCTGGGCGAGCTCTTGGCCGCGCTTTTCTCTGATTGCCAGTACTTCTTCGGCTGCCGAATTTTTTGAATGCGGAATTTCAGTCCCTTCTAAATCATAAATCCGTATCTCGTCGGCAAGACCTCCTTTTTCAATCCGCTGCAAAGTCAATGGCATTCGGGCATAGGCTTCATCATGGCTTGCCCTGGACACCTTACGTCCATAGCCGGTCGCTTGCAGTCCCCGCTGGTATCGTTTCTCACAGCGTTCCCAACTGTCATTTTCATGTACCGCCTTAACGCAAGCTGTAACTCTGTAACCTTCTTTTTTTAGAGTTAACAGCGTGGTGCATAGCGGCTCGTCCTGTCGCATTGTGCTCTCAAAAGCAATGGTGAAGTGCCGTTCGATCGCTTCGTCGAAAATTTCTTTCGTCCACCGGCGAACTTCAGGATCTGTAAGTTCTGCCATATGTTCAGGATCCTTTTCCATCATCTGGTGATAATTCGGGTGGGCCGATCGAAACTCGTCTCCGTTGATAGTCACGATGTCCTTTCCTCTTGCCAACGACGGTAAAAGCGTGCTTTTCCCTGAGCCAGGCTGACCGCCGAGGATAAAAATTTCCGGGTGCTCCGAGGAGACGACGTGCTTAAAGACTTTTTCTCGGAGTTTTTGAAGGACGCGGCCGTACTCTTTAATAGATAAAGTTTGACATTCATGAGCTTTTCCGTAACGAGCGAACACGCTCTGAATGGCTTGAAAGTCGTCCGGCTGAAGAGAGACTTTTTCATCCCACAGGGCCTGTGACTCCGCCGTCAATTTTTCTATTTTTGACTGATCGGGATTTTCTTTTCCTTCCTCTGCGATAATTTCAGTCGTCAAAAGCCCCGACTGAATCGCCAACATTTCACACGCCACCTCATAGTCCACCGTTGCCAAAAACTTGCGGTTACTGGCCATTCGTTCCCCTTCTTTCTCTGTTCGGCTAAGCTGTTCATTTTCACGCTTCAAGCGGCGGTCGTTCTGTGTTTCGGTCGATAGTTAATGAAGGAACCTTTCGACCCAATCAATCTCTGAGCCCTCGCCCTGACGAAGTTCAGCAGGACAGAAAGACAATATATCTGTATGACACCACGCGAGTAATAAATGAAAATACAAGGGCAATGCTTTGCTCTGCCCTCTCCCTCTGTGAGACGTGTTACAGCTAGAGCGAAGTTTTGACGCTGACGGTAAGGAGTGCACAAAGGCCTATCGACGGGCAAATATGGAAATTGCGTCCGTTCAGCGATGGACTCTCTTGATATCCGGCCTTAAAGATTGAATGAAGGTGGCGACGCTAACTCGTGCCTCATCTATGCCTTGTGGTCATAATGGCAGTCGCAGCAAGACCCGCCGGACGCGAGTGTAGACTTTCTGGTAAATACCGAGTGATTCATAGCCGCCATGTCATAATCCAACGCACAAAGAGCCGGCGTATATTCAAAGTATCCCCACTTTTTCATCAGATAACAGATTCCGCAGCTTGTAAAAACGGCTGTGTACTGATTTATGCTTTCTCCATCTTGAACGGTAAAACGCCAGTCATACGGGTTGGTTACCGTCTGACTGAAGGCGGCGTCCGCCTTTAATTTAGCGCGGCCTTTAGGAGTATAAGAATCACTTTTGATTGCTGCCAATTTCATAAAAAAATTATCGCACATCGCCTTGCGGAAATAATTTTTCATCTGCTCTACGGTCGGATGGAATGGCAAATTCATTAGCACTGCGAGGAAAAGAGACGCACTCAAAATACAGACTTTAAATCGGCTCTTCTTGTCAAACTCGTCCACTTCCGAAAGGATTTTCTTATAATCCCTGTGAGCCGCCGCCATTACGAACCTGGCATCTTCAACCTGCAATTCACTTTTCAAAGCTCTTTCAAAACTTCCATGAAACGCTGCCCACATGAATTTTAGCATGATTCCATATTTCATAGTCAATCTCCCCGCTTGTCCTAGGTATCATCTAGAAAAACGTGATATTGTGAAAATTACGTGCAAATAAAAATTCCTTAGTGCAAGATTTCGCGTTTCATTGCACTAAGCGCACCCCTTAGTGCAAGATTTGGCGTTTCATTGCACTAAGCGCCCCCTTATTGCAGGATTTCGCGTTTCATTACAATAAGAGCAACCTCTATTGCAGGATTTCGCTTTTCATTACAATAAGAAGGCCACTCGCTTTTT
>NZ_AWWC01000023.1:0-30961 GCF_000468895.1 Jonquetella sp. BV3C21
AAAAATTCCTCTGGGAGTTTTTTATTCACTAAGTTCTTTTTCGCCAATCGCCGGAGGCTGCTCCGGCTCTGCCTCGCCGCTGCGTAAGACGGTCAGCACGCCGAAGATGACCCAGGTGACGCAGCCCATATCGCGCCGAAACTGGAAAAATGAATTCACCAAGCTGAACGCGAGCTGGCTCGTTGTGAAGGCAAAAATCATAATGGCCCACCGGTTTCCGGGCGATTTTTTTAGAATGGACCAAGCCAGCCAGATGGAGCCGCCGATGAAAAAAGCGAAGATGAGGAGGGCGGGAACGCCGCCCCGGTAGAGCAGGTCGAGATACAGGTTATGAGAATAGGTCGCGGTGAGATCTTTCGGGAGAAAATGAAACTGTTTTGTCATTTCGTTGGCTAAGCGGGAGTACTCACTCGCAAAATTATTCGCTCGGCCGGTCCATGGCTTCTGGCGGACGAGCTCGGACGTGACCCGCCAAATGGTTGACCGTCCGCTGGTAAAGTTTCTCGCGTTATTGTCTTTTAAAGCGGTTGCTTGGACTACCTCCAGATGGGACATCTCTGCAATGTCATGAAAGCGTGGCATTTGCAGTATGACGGTCCACAGGGCAGCTACTAAGGACAGAGCGATAAAGGCATCGAGGACTTTCTTCCACGGAAGTCGGGAAAGCAAAAGAAGGATCCCCGCTTGGATGGCGGCGATTCCCCACGCGCCCAAAGAGAAAGAGAGAAACGTTACGCCGGTGCCGACAATACAGCAGGCCGCTGAAAACAGCACCTGTCCCGCTCTTTTCCAGAAACCGGCCAGTTTCCAGCCGAGGACATCAAGCCCCCGGTCGTAGACCACCAGCGAGATGAGAAGGCCCCAGTACCCGAGGTCGTCGCCGTTATTCATGTAGCCGTCTCTAAAAAATAGCGGCCTAGTGCAGTAGACGGCTGAGATGACGAGGAACCCGGCGAAAAGAACCCATCGGAGCTTTTGCTGCCGGTCTAGGGAGCCGCACAGTCGGGCTGACAGCCAGGTGCCGACGAGAAAGTCAAGAAAAAATGACCAACCATGAACCCACTCGCCAACCGGCGTCTCGGGCGTGCCGAGGGCCGGGCCAATGGCGCACCAGACAGTCAGAAGACAGACAAAAAGAAAAAGCCGCCGTCCGCCTGGAGAAAATCGGGGCGTTAACGGCACCCTCCAGAGAACGCGCTGAACGAGGACCAGCAGAAGGGCGATTCCCCACGGCGCGTAGTGGGCCACAGGCCGAAACGCCGAAAGGCCGGCTCCCAGCGCCAGCAGCCAAAATGCAGCTTCGTCCAATTTCTGCGGCCAAAGAGATGACGTTTTGGCCTTGAAGGAGCTTGCAGTGCAGTTTTGAATTTCCATCATCAAGGAGTTCCTCCTGACGCCCGGGAAAGATAGAGCTGTTCTTTAGGGCGCTGTTACAAACGTAATATTCCAAGATTTTTTTATTTTACCCCAAAGATCTGTCAGGCGTCAAAAAAGCCCGTTGGAGTTCTTATGAACTCCAACGGGCTTCCTGTGAGTTTTTAGTTCTCGTGATCGTGCTCGTGCGTACCAGCCAGACTCTTCATGGTTGGCCGGCCTTGGCGGGTCAGGTAGTCGTTGATCGCCGCGGTGATGGCCTCCTCGGCCAAGACGGAGCAGTGCATCTTGACGGCCGGCAGGCCTTCGAGCGCCTCTGCTACCGCCTTGTTGGTGATTTTCAGGGCCTCCTGAATGGTCTTGCCCTTGATGAGCGTCGTGGCCATGCTGGAGCTGGCGATTGCCGAGGCGCAACCGAATGTCATGAACTTGATGTCCTCGATCACGTCGTCTTTAATTCTCAGGGTGATTCGCATAATATCCCCGCACTTGGCGTTGCCGACCTCGCCGACCCCGTCAGGGTTTTCTATCTCCCCCACGTTGCGCGGGTTGCGGAAGTGGTCCATTACAACTTCGCTGTACATCATGATTATTTGCCTCCCTCAGCGGCAAGAAACTCGTGCCATAACGGCGACATCTCCCGGCGTCTGGCGACGATCTTCGGCAGCACATCGAGCACGTAATCAATATCCTCGTCGGTCGTGTGAGCGCCCAGCGTGAGCCGCACCGAGCCGTGCGCCCATTCGTGCTTCAGCCCGATGGCCATCAGCACGTGGGACGGGTCAAGCGACGCGGACGCGCAGGCGCTGCCGGTTGAAACGGCGATTCCCGCGTCGTCCAAGTCGAACAGCATCGTCTCACCCTCGATGCCGACGAAGCTCAGATTGCAGTTGTTAGGCAGCCGGTTCTTGCGGGAACCGTTGACCCGGCTGTGCGGCACTGCGGCCAACAGGCCGTCGATCAGCCGGTCGCGCATGGCCGACAGCGTAGCGTTCTTCTTGGTCATCTCTTTGGCGGCCAGTTCAATAGCCATCCCCATGCCCACGATGCCCGGGACGTTCTCGGTGCCGCCGCGGCGCGACTTCTCCTGTCCGCCGCCGTGGATCAGGTTTTCGATCTTGAGCCCCTTGCGGATGTAAATGAAGCCGACGCCCTTGGGCCCTTGGAACTTGTGCCCGGCGGCGGACAGCATATCCACGTCGAGCTCCTTCACGTTAATCGGAGTCTGGGTCATCGCCTGAACGGCATCGGTGTGGAACAGCGCGCCCTTGGCGTGAGCGACTTTCGCCAGCTGGGCGATCGGTTCGATGGTCCCGATCTCGTTGTTGGCGAACATGATTGACACCAAACAGGTCTTGTCGTCTACGGCCTTTTCCAGCGCTTCTGGCGTCACAACGCCCTCGCCGTCCACGGGGACCGTCACGATTTCAAAACCGTTCCGGCGAAGAAAATCCATCGTGTGCAGCACGGCGTGATGTTCTATCGGGCTTGTGACCAGCTTCGGCCGGCTGGCTCCCTTCGACCACGCCGTGCCCTTGATGGCCCAGTTGTCGCCTTCCGAGCCGCCGCCGGTGAAGAATACCTCGTCAGGCTGGGCGCCGATGACCGAGGCTACCTGCTGACGCGCTTTTTTAACGCCTTCGCGGGCCTTGTCCGAAAAGTCGTAAAGCGACGAGGGGTTGAAGTACTCCTCGCTGAAAAACGGCAGCATGACGTCTAAAACCTCGCGGCGAACGGCAGTCGTCGCCGCGTTGTCCATATATACTTTCCGCAACTGGCTCTCCTCCTTTAGTGTCCCGACAGGCCTTGCCGGGACTCCCCTAGAACAATTTCAGAATAGCATAGCCGTCTATTTTGGTCAATTTTAGTGCACGGTAAAACTGAGGAAGGCGATTACAGGTATTTTCGCTCGATCTGCTCGAGTTCCGCCAAGTGATCGACCGCTTTCAGTCCTGTGCCGGACAGAAGGGTCAAAGTAATTTCGTTGGGCAGAATTTGCCCTTCTTTGATGAGCTCGCTCAGCGCCGGGGCGACGACGGCGCTGGTCGGCTCGACGAAAAGCCCCCGCCGGGCCAGCGACTTGAATCCCGCGGCGATTTGGCCGTTATTGACCCGGACAAAACGCCCGCCGGTTTCCCGGACTGCCTGAATGACTTGGAAGCCCCGGACGGGTTCAGCGGACGCGATGCCCTCGGCGAACGTGTGCCCTTTTTCAATCGCCGCCGGCTCGTCCTCCCCTCGGTCGAACGCCTCAGCCAGTGGGGCACATTCCGCCGCTTGGACGGCGTAGATTCGGGGCATTCGGCTGATAGCCCCGCAGGCGGCAAGCTCCTGAAAGGCCCGAAACGCGCCGATTACAAGACTTCCCTGACCGGCCGGCACGACGACAGCGTCTGGGGCGCGGAAATCCATCTGCTCCCACGCTTCCAGAGCCCAAGTCCTGACCCCGAGGGCAAACCACGGGTTCCAGTTGTGGCTGCTGTAGAAGTGGGTCTCACCCATCGCGACTGCTGCGGCGGTCGTGTCCTCCCGAGAGCCCGGAACCCGGTGAATATGAGCGCCGTACGAGCCGATTTGAAGGCATTTGCCCTCAGACGTGCTTGCAGGGACGAACACGTGGCAGGTGATGCCGGAGGCGGCACAGTAGGCCGCCAAGGACGAGCCGGCGTTCCCCGACGAGTCCTCGACGATCTCGCGCCGGCCGGTTTCCGCCAACGACGCCGCCATGACGGCGGTTCCCCGGTCTTTGTACGAGCCGGTGGGCAGGAGAAAGTCCAGCTTCCAAAAGACGGTCCGCCCGTCCCACTCGAGGGGCAGCAGCGGCGTTTGTCCTTCTCCGAGCCGAGCGGCCTTCTCGGGGTGCCGGAGTCCTAACGCCCGGCCGTATTTCCAGAACCCGTCATGTCTTCGGCTCAGCTGCTCCGGGTCAAAGGAGAGAGCCTGCTCGAACCGGTAGTCAAACGGGCCGCCGCAGGTGCACCGCCAGAGGTTCGTCTCGTCAGGGAACGAGGCGCCGCACCGAGCGCAGACTAACATGAGCCGGCCTCCCGGGCGATCGCGCGCAGTGTTCCTTCAGGCCTCAGGGATAAATTGCCTCGGGTTTGGCAGACTGATTTGAAAAAGGTTTCCGTCATCGTCTTTCCCCCTTGTTGAAACTCCTGTCGCTTCATTATAACTTTTCTAAGCGGCAGTTCAACGGGAGGACTGCCGGACGAGTCTCAGGGGAGCCTATGAAAAATTCCCTGCCGAGATACGGCAGGGAATTTTTTCTGTAAAGGACAATTTTTACAGGAACAGACCTCTCATCTTGACGGCTTCGGCAACTCGATGGATAGCGGCCAAGAAGGCGGCTCTTCTCATGCGGACGTTGTGTTCCTTCGAGTAGTTCCACACTCTCATAAAGTTCTCGGTCATCTGATGGACAAGACGCTCGTTGTAGCGCTCTTCCGTCCAGAAGTCGCCGCTCAGGTCTTGGCACCACTCGTAGTAGGATCCGATGACGCCCGCCGAGTTGGCGAGGAAGTCAGGAATCACGAGGACGCCTTTCTTGGCGAGGATCTCATCGGCTTCGGGGGTCGTCGGTCCGTTGGCGCCTTCGACGATGAACTTAGCCTTGATCTTGTCGGCGTTCTTGGCGTTGATGGCGCCTTCCATGGCGCAGGGAAGCATCACTTCGCACTCAATGTCAAAGATATCGGCGCACTCCATCTTCTTGACGCCGGGCTGAACTTTCTCAAATCCGGTCAGCAGACGTTTCGGGTCGTTGGCTGCATGAGCCAGAGCCTTGGGAATGTCGAGGCCGTCCGGGCAGTAGTACGTGCCGGTGATGTCGGAAATGGCGACGACCTTCATGCCGAACTCGTGCAGGAACTTAGCGGTGAAGCTGCCCACGTTGCCGAATCCCTGAACTGTGACCTTGCCGCCCTTGACCTGGGCGCCGACCACGTCAAGCAGAGCCTTGGCGCAGGTGGCCACGCCGAGTCCGGTGGCAGCGCCGCGTCCGCGGGCGCCCCAGAACGACACGGGCTTGCCGGTGAAGATGGCGGGTTCCAGCCGGCCGCGCATCTTGCTGATCGTGTCAGTAAACCACACCATGGTCTGAGGATCGGTTCCCAGATCGGGAGCCGGCACGTCGGTCATAGCGCCGACGACGGGCTCAATGCGGGCCGCGAACGTGCGGGCGATACGCTCTTTTTCCTTGGCTGACAGCTTGAGGGAGTCGCAGTTGACGCCACCCTTGCCGCCGCCGTAGGGGATGCCGGCCAGCGAGCATTTCCAAGTCATCATGAACGCCAGAGCTTCGCACTCGTCCATGCAGACGTCCTGGTGGAATCTCACGCCGCCCTTGCCGGGGCCCAGAGCGCTGCTGTGCAGTACCCGGAAGCCCTCGAAGACGCGGATGGATCCGTCATCCATCTCAACCGGGACGGAAACGCAGGTCTTGCGCTCGGAGTGAGCCAGAATGTCCGTGAGCCCGTCAGGCAGCCCCATCTCCTCGGCAGCGCCGTAGAAGTTCGCCAGAGCGGTTCTCAGCAGAACGTTTTCAGAAGTTCTTTTCACAACAGCCATGGGAAGCACCTCCAAATGATGTTGGCAACGACAAGTCGTTGCATTCCACTACGAGAAACTACCTCACTGTTGATTGCTTTCTGACAGTTCAATCATACCATGTTCTGGCCGCTCTGACAGAGAAAATACGGGAGGGGCCGACGGGATAAAACGACTAATATCCGCCGCAGCACCCCGAGCAGCCTTCGCAGCCGCCCGAAGCGGGCTGCTGGATGAGGGCAGACAGGCACATGGGGACGACCATGAAGAAAATGCCCTGCAGGTCGATTTCCACTTGGTCGTTCTCGAACTCGATGGCGTCGGGGACCCAAATGGTCACGCCGTCCTTTTCGAGCTTGGTGAAGTCGGCCTCGCTGAAATTGGCCCCCTCGGCCGTTTTGACCAGCGCCACCAGCTGGCTGTGACACGCCATGCCGATTTGGTCGATGTACACTTCACACTCGGGGCCGATTTCTTTGAGTCTCTCCAAGGCGCGGTCGGTGATGATCAGGTTCAGGTTTCTCATGTTTTTTCCTCCTCAGGATGTTTAAAAACGATTTTAATTAGGAATAAATCTCAAATCCAAGCTTTTGGCAGACCGACGCCATGTCGGCCGCTAACGGCGCGTCGAAACGTCTCCCCGAGATCTCCTTCAGGCAGTCGTCCGGGGAGTTCACAACCAAGCAAGTAGCATGAAGCATCGGGCGGCGGATTCCCAGCCGGCGCACCTGTGGCTTGGCGGAGAAGTCGCCGTACTTGGCGTCGCCTAAGATCGGGTGGCCGATGTGGTTCATGTGGACGCGGATCTGATGGGTTCGGCCCGTGAGGATCTCCACCTCTGCCAAGCTGAACTGTCCGTCGGTGGCGAGGCGTCGGAACCGCGTAACGGCCCGTTCGCCATTCGACGCCACTCGGACGAGTTTTTTGTCCGGGTCCTTGAGCAGCGGCGCGTCGATTTGCCCGGAAGGCGGCAGCTGGCCGCTGACCAGAGCGAGATAGGTTTTATTCGCCGTTCGCTCTTTGAAGCAGACCATCAGGCTCCGAAGGGCTTGTCCGTCCAGCGCGAGGATCATGACCCCTGATGTGTTCCTGTCCAGCCTGTGAACCAGCTGGGCGCCGAAGGCCGGATCGGAGGCGTAGCCGAGCGCGCGAGTCGCTACGCTGTCCTCGCCTTTAGTGTCCGGCTGGCTGAGCAGTCCGGCCGGCTTGTTGATCACCAGAACGGAATCGCTCCGGTAAAGGACGTCAAGCGGTCTGTGTCGGACTTGAACTTCCGGCTGGGCGTCGGGTGCTTCCCACGGGACGAACACCATCTGACCTGCGGCGACTTTGGTCCGAAAGTCGGCGCGGGCCCCGTCGAGGCGCACGCTTCCTTTTCGGAAGAACTTCATCATAGCGCCGAGCGGCAGCGCCGGATAGATGCTCCGAAGCAGGGCGTCCAGCCGGCGTCCGTCGTCGTGTCGGGTTACTTCAAATTGGTATGACACGGTTCGCTCCCGGCGGGGTCGTCAGGCCGCCACTTCCAGAAACGTCGTTGGGCGGAAAAGTCCCAAGCCGATATGGCCTGTCCTGGGTCGGTCCCGCCGTCTAACGCGCCGGTCGCTTGGCTCCAGCAGGCCAAAAGAAAGTCCAAATTATCCGCGGCGGCGACGATGAGGGCTTCCGGCGTGGCCGGCAGGACCGGCGAGCCGAACTCCTTCTGTCCGTGATGGCTCAGCAGGATGTGCCCCAGATGGGTCTTTAGGGGCTCTTGAAGGCCAAATTCCTCAGCCAGCCGGCAGAACTTGGCGTAGCCGCGGGCCACGTGATCTATTACAGTGCCCTCGAGCGTCATTTCCGGGCCGGGGGAGAGCAGGTACGAGTCCAGTTTCCCCAGGTCGTGAAGGCAAGCTCCGGCAGTTACCACGTTCACGTCTGGGCGCAGGGCCGAGCCGGCGTAACTTTCGGCCATGGACTTAGCCAGCCGCGCCACGCCGAGCGTGTGTTCCAGCAGGCCGTGAACGTAGGCGTGGTGATGGGCCACTGCCGCTGGGTAGACGAGAAACATGTCCCAATACGGCCCCTGAGGGTCGAACACGAACCGCAGAAAATCTCCGGCCGGGCCGCTGCAGCCGTTGATGAGCTCGGAGAACTGGCGGCTCAGCTCCTCGATTGGCACGTCGGACGACTGGATAAGAGCCGTGGCTTTGTATCGCTCGTCAGTCTGGTTCAGAATGTAGGCCTTGTTGAACGTGTACTGCGTCTTGCCGTTGTACGAGCCAACCTGCCCCAAGACGCCCAGCGTCTTGCCCTTCAAGTTGATGATGTCCGGTGACTCGGCAGGGGATGTGATGACCTTGGCAGGGTCAGAGCGTTTGTCGTACCACTGACAGTTTCCCCATATTTTCGCGGTGATCGTGCCGGTTTTGTCCGACAGCTCGACGTTCCAATAGGGGTTATCGTTTCGGTCCCGCAGCATCCGAACGGACGTGACGAGGCCGAACGCGTTGAAGCGCTCCCCTTCGGAGAGCGCGGACACTTCCGCAAAAGTTCTATTCGTATCGCTCATTAACGGGCTCCTTTGCGCGGATATCGTCGGCCGATTGTCGAGCCTTTTCGTCTTGTATTCTATCACCATTCGTCGGTTGAATCGGCGAGTGCCTTGCCGAATGTAAGACTCAGAAATGACGGCAAAAATAAAAAGCGTCTCAGGCAGAGGAACCTGAAACGCTTTGACTCTGTTTTGGAATTACTCTTCGTTGGTCAGCTCGATGACCTCTTCGTCGATGTCGATCTGCGGCCCGCCGGATGCTTCGCCCTCTTCCGGCTCGTCCCCTTCTTCGCTGACGGTCACAAAGCCGAGGCTTTCGGAGACTTTCGCCAAGACGGCGGCCTTGATCTCTTCCTTCAGATCCGGGTGCTCGTCCAAGTAGGCTGCGACCTTCTCCTTTCCTTGAGCGATCGTCTCGCCCTTGTAGGTGACCCACGAGCCTTTGCGCTTCAGGATGTTGGCGTCCATGCTCATGTCCACCACGGCCATGGTCTTTGGCACGCCCTGACCGTAAATCAGCGAGGCGTGGGCGGTGCGGAACGGCGGCGCCAGCTTGTTCTTGACGACCTTGATGAACAGCTCGTGGCCGATGGTCTCCTCGCCTTTGGTGATGTTCTTGCCCCGCCGCACTTCGATTCGGACCGACGTGTAGAACTTCAGCGCTCGGCCGCCGGTGGTCGTTTCCTGAGGGCCCCGGGCATAGCCGGTTGAGATGGTGGCTCGCAGCTGGTTTATGAAGATGACGATGCACCGGCTCTTGGCGATGGCGGCGGTGAGCCGTCTCAACCCGTAGGACATCAGCCGGGCCTGCAGGCCGACGCTCGGGTCGCCGATCTGTCCGTCGATTTCTGCCTGAGGCGTCAGGGCCGCCACCGAGTCGACGACGACCATATCCACGGCGCTACTGCGCACGAGCGTTTCCAGAATGTACAGGGCCTGCTCGCCGCTGTCAGGCTGGGCCAAGTAGAGGCTTTCAACGTCAACGCCCAGAGCGGCGGCCAGCCGAGGATCGAGCGCGTGTTCGGCGTCGATGAACGCGGCAATGCCCCCGGATGCCTGTGTCTCGGCGATGGCGTGAAGCGCCAGCGTCGTCTTTCCCGTGCCCTCAGGGCCAAAGATCTCGACGATTCGGCCTCGGGGCAGGCCACCCACGCCCAGAGCGACATCGAGCGGCAGAATGCCGGTGGAGATGACGTCAGCCTGAATGGCCTTGTTGTCGCCCAGCCGCATGATGGATCCTTCGCCGAATTTGCTTCGGATCTCATCAATGGCCTGGGTCAGAACTTCTTCCTTGGTCGTTGGAGCCTGACGTTTCGTCACGATTTTCCCTCCTCTTGGGATTGAGGCGCCGCGGGGAGACTGCGGCTTGCAAGAATCTGATACCGGGCGCCCTGAGGCGTCAAAGTGCTGGTCCGAAGCTGAACGGCTTCGACGGAAAACGACCAGCGTTCAAACGGCTGAAACAGAGCCGCGTTGACCCGCCCTCTCCGCCGGCCGATGGTGATATGGGGGACGAACGGACGCCGTTCGGGCGCCAGCCCTGCCCGTCGGCAGACCTCAGCTGCAAAGCGGACGCACTCGGTCAGTTGGGGCGGACAGTCCAGCTTCAGGCTCCACGCGTCGGCTCCCATGAGGACGACGTCTCCTTCGCCCCGGAGGACGAACGGGCCGGGGAGCGGAACGAGCGGGAACGCGTCAATCAGCTGTCCGCTCGCCTCCGGTGGAAGTGGCCCGCAGAACCGCAGCGTGACGTGGGCCCATCGGCAGTCCGTCGGCCGAAGGGCGGCGGGGGAACAGACGCACTGTAGCCGGGCAAAACTCGCTTGGTCGGGCTTTTCCAGCGGCAGACAGAAGAACCACCGCCGGCTGTCTTGGCTACTCACCGTTCAGCTCCTGTCCTAAAAGGGCCCGGCGCAGCAGTTGGAAGGCAAATTCTACGGTCTGAAGCCTGACGCTCGTCCTGTCGCCTTGGAAATGACGGCACAGGGTAATAGGATCGCCAACCGCCGGTTGAAGGCCGAACCAGACCGTCCCGACGGGCTTTTCCGCGTTTCCGCCGTCGGGCCCGGCGATTCCAGTGACCGACACGGCGATATCTGAGCCGGTCAGGCGCCTAACCCCTTGGGCCATGCTGGCAGCACAGGGCGCGCTCACGGCGCCGGACTCGTCGAGGATGGACTGCGCCACGCCCAGCACGTTCACCTTGACGTCGTTTGAGTAGCTGATGACGCCGCCGACGTACCAGTTCGAGCTGCCGGGCACGGACGTTATCACCGCGCCGATGAGCCCGCCGGTGCAGGACTCGGCCGCTGCCGCTGTCAGCCCTTGGCGGACCGCCAGCTCCTGTAGGGCGCGTGCTTTCTCGTTTAAGGTCTCTAAAGAAACCATGTCAAAAGTCCTGTGCCGGATTGGCCCTGAAAAAAGTACCGAAAGGCGACGAGGCAGAGGTTTGCCTCCACGCCGGCCAGCAGGTCGTCGGCCATGATCCCGACGCCGCCGGGCAGTTTTTCGAGTTTGTTGACCGGCCACGGCTTGAGAATATCAAAAAGTCGGAACAGGGCAAGGCAGGGGATTAGCCAACCGGCAGAGGCGCGGCTGACCATATGGCCGGCCAACGCGATCCACTGGCCTGCCAGCTCGTCGACGATGACTTCCCCCGGGTCGGACTGGCCGAGCGCTCTAGCGTGAGCGCCGCTGGCCCACGTCCCGACGAGAATGGCCGCTAAGATTGCCCAAGGCATGACCTGAGCCGGCAGAAAGTACGCGATGATGCAGGCTTCTGCGCTTCCAATCGTGCCGGGGGCCTGTCCCATGCGCCCGGAGCCAGCCAGCGTGGCAATCCAGCCGGCGGCGCCGAGAGGGCGTTTTTCCTGAGAATCGGTCATGATTTCCCTTCGCTTTCAACTGGACGGCCGAACAGGTCGTACTCTGAACTGTCGTCAATCAGAGCGGATACGATATCGCCCGGCTGAGAGGCCGAGCCGGAAAGGGCGACAGCCCCGTCGATTTCCGGGGCGTCCCGATAGCTGCGTCCCCAGCGGGTGCCGTCCTGATCGACCTCTTCGACGAGGACGTCGAGCCGTCGGCCGACGAACAGCGCCTGCCGCCGCCGGGAAATGGACTGCTGAAGCGACATCAGCTCGTCGTACCGCCGCCCTTTTTCGTCTTCGGGGATTTGGTCGGGGAACGAAGCCGCCTTCGTGCCGTCTTCCGGCGAGTAGGTAAAAGCTCCTAGCCGGTCGAACTGGATATCCTCCACAAAGTCCAGAAGCCGGTCGAACTGGCGCCGCGTCTCGCCGGGAAAACCAACCATCAAGGTGGTGCGGAAGGCAAAGTCCGGGTTAATCTCCCGGGCGATTTTAAACAGCGACCGAATTTTCGTCTCCACCGGCGGCCGGGCCATGCGCTCCAAGACCTGATTGTCGATGTGCTGAATTGGCACGTCGAGCCACGGGACGATTTGTTTGCTGGACGCGATCTGTTCGAGAAGCGCCGTGTCCAAGTGGGAAGGGTGGAGATAAAAAAGCCGAAGCCATACCGATTGGGGCAGCGTTTTCTCGAGCTCGGTCAAAAGTTTTGGCAGAGAACGCTTTTTGTAGAGGTCAGCGCCGTACTCGGTCAGCTCTTGGCCGACAAGGCAAAGCTCTTTGGCGCCTTCTGAGACGAGCCGGCCGGCTTCTTGAACCAGCTCGTCGATGGGGCGACTGCACAGCCGTCCCCGAATGCCGGGGATAGCGCAGTAGGAGCACTGGCAGTTGCAGCCCTCGCTGATTTTGAGATACCGGGTCCAAGGCGTTCGGGTCAGGATATGCCGCCCGTCTCCCAAGTAGGTTGCTCCCATCGACTCGATGAGCTCTTGCCATTGCTCGGAGCGCGCCCAGTAGTCCACGGTGGGGAATTCCTTTTTAAGGTCGTCGCCGTACCGGTTGACCATGCAGCCGACGACGGCCAAGGCCTTTACGTCGCCGCGGGCTTTCATCGTTTCCATGTCGAGCATGGTGCTGATGCCCTCTTCGACGGCCGGTTGGATGAAGCCGCAGGTGTTCAGTAAGATAAGGTCTACGCCCTCAGACTTGTCGGTCAAGGAAAACCCCGCCCTCGCCATGATCCCGGCAAGCCGCTCGCTGTCCGCCTCGTTTTTCGGACAGCCTAAAGTGACGATGTGAGCTGTTTTCACTGCTTGGAGACAGTCCCGTCCGGCGCGTAAATCAGTCGAAGGACGCCGCCGCCCGGGGAAGCCGGGGCGCTGCCGTCCACCGAAGCCTTGACGTTTTGTCCGGCACCGTAAATAACTCGCAGGCCAGTACCGATTTCAAAGGAGTGGCGGGCGCCTTTTTTGATGATCTTCGCGAAGATTTTTTTGCCGTCCCGGGTCACATCAAGCCAGCAGTCGCCATCGGCAACGATGACGAGCTGTTTCGATGACGAAGCGGAGGCTGAGACGGCCGAAGTAGAGGTTGACGCGGCCAGAGCGCCCGCGCTCTGTTCAGACGTGCCAGTCGATTGAGCCGGCTGGTTCGGCGTCTCTTGCGCGGGGCGGACGTGTACGATATCGGCAGCCATCGGGTTTGTCGGGATGGTCTTTCCTGCGCCCGACGACGTTTCGCCTTCGGAAGGCGTTTCGTTTGAGGGCAGAACTGCAATGGTGTCGGCGGTTTTTTGAGTTTGAGTGGCTGGGGCGACGTCAAGCGACACGTCTCGGCGGCTCCACCAGGTCCAACCGGCGCCGATGAGAATCAAAACGGTTAAGGCAAGCAGGATCAATCCGCCGCCTTTTTTCCGCCGGGTCGCGTATGGGGCAACCGTTTTGCGCCGGGAGATCGGCGGCTGAAGCGGGTCATTGGCCCACTGGGCCGACTGGCGGGGCGGCGTTGAAGGCCTTGACCGTCGGGGAACCTGAACGGTTACGGCATGGTCTGCTTGGTCTTCGTGAGAAGAGACAGCCTCTCGCTCGTCTTCTCCAACTTCGGCATTGGAAACCAACGGGGCGAGCGGCAGATCAGGTTCATCGCGGTCTGTGCCAGAGAACTCAGGGGCTTCAATCTGCTCCCCGATGTGGTAATCCTCGTTCAGCGGGGCGGCAGGCTCGTCACCCTCGTCGACTTCGCCCGGGGCAAGCTTTTCCTGTGAAACCGGTTCGTCCTCTCCTTCCGGCAGGGCTTCGTCTACTGTCGGCTCCTCCTCAGCTAAAGTCGCCGGGGCCGGAAAGACTGGCGGCGTGTCGCTCAAGAACGGGGAGTACGCCGGCCAGACATCCATCAGGTTCATCAGGCTCAAGTATTTCTGGACGAAGCCTCGGGCCTGAACCCAGCTGGAAAAGCCGGAAAAGTCGCCCCGCTCAATTCCCTCGAGAAAACGGGGCTGAATGCAGGTCATCGTTGTGACGTCTTCGATCGAAACGCCCCGAGCTTGCCGGGCTTTCTGCAGGACGCTGCCAAGCTCTTCGAGGCTGTGATATTCCGCGTTGTGAGTGTCGATCATCTTGAAAGCACCTCCATGGCACGTTCTCTCATCTCCCGGGCCGTTTGTGCCGGAGCAGGAGTGTTAAATAGGGCGTTTCCCATGACTGCCGCGTCAACTCCGGCAGTCAGCGCTTGGACAAGCGTGTCCTTCCCAAGCCCTCCGTCCATTTCGATGACGAAATTCAAATTCTTGGCGGCTCTCCACTGGCAGAGGGTCTGAGCCTTGGAGCAGACGCTTGAAATAAACGACTGGCCGCCGAACCCGGGGTTCACCGACATCAGCAGGACGAGATCCAAACAGTCGAGCACCGGCTCGACCATGCAGACCGGCGTCCCCGGGTTGAGTGAGACGCCCGCCCAGATGCCGTTCTCCCTGATTCGCGTTAAGGCCCTGTGCAGGTGTCGGGTGCTCTCCTGATGAACGGTGAGGCAGCTGGCGCCGCAGGGCAGAAACATGTCCAGAAAATTCTCCGACGGCTCTACCATCAGGTGGACGTCAAGCCACGCGTCCGGGTACTTTTTCCGCAGGGCTTTGACGAGCGACGGGCCGTACGTCAAATTGGGCACGTAGTGGCCGTCCATGATGTCCACGTGGAGCCAGTCATACGCGCCGTCGAGTTTCTCGACCGATTCAGCCAAGGCCAGCGGATCAGCTGACAACAGCGACGGCGCGAGGAAGAACTTTCTCATTTGTACCGATCCTGCCAGACAAATTCCCCGCCGAGGAAGATGGTGACGATCGCCTCACCGGTATAAGGTACGTTGAGCGATATCGTCTCGCTTGGCTTGGCCTGCCGTTCGAGAATCTTGTGGGTGCCGCTGCGGTCGGTCATCTCAATCCGAAGGCTCATGCCCTTGACCGGCGGCACTTGGTAGCGGACGGTCGCGGTCTTACGGCCCTGTGCGGACGACGTTTGATCGACTTGAGCCGGCCCGGGCGCGGCTTGTTCTCCTTGCGCTGAAACGGTAGCAGGTGAGGCTTGCTCGCCTTGCGCTGGAAGAGTGGCGGTTGTTGTTCCGCTCGGGGCTTCGGCGTTCTCGGCCGGAGCTGCGGGTTCTGCGTCTCCTGCAGGAGTCACCATGACGATTTTAGCACCAGTCGCTGTTGTAGGGCCGGCTTGCGGCAGCTCGTCCGCGGTCGGCTGAGTCGCGTATTTCTTATCTGTCGTGGCCACGGTGAGCGTGATCTTGCTCTTCTGCGCGACTGATGAGCCGGCTCGGGGGCTCATGGCGATCACCATGCCGGTGGGGGTCGATTTGCCGTACTGCCATGTGACGGAGGTTCTCAGGCCGCTGGCGCTCAGAAGTTCTTGGGCCTGAGAAAGTTTCTTGTCCACCACGTCGGGAAGGATCACCTTGCCGGCGGCAACTTGGCCGAGGCTCACCAGCAGGTCAACTTTCTGCGACGACGGAATATTGGCCGGATAGGCCGGGTTCTGGGCGATGACAGTGCCGGCCGGCTCAGACGCCGATACCTTGAGAAGGTCTCCTACCGCGAACCCTTGGTTCTGCAGCTGCGCCACGGCAGATGCTTCAGGCTGCCGTCTGACATCTGGGACAGCTACGCCCTGAGTTCCTTGGCTGACTCTCAGAGTGACGATTTTGTCGGAGCGGAGCTTGCGTCCCGCTTCGGGCCACTGGCTGATGACAGTGCCCTGAGGCAGAGACGACTCCTGTTGATCGATACGGGCTTGCAACCCTATTTTTTCAAGCGTCGCGACCGCTTCAACGACGGAAGTCCCGCGAAGCGGAGGCAGCGGAGAGCTTGAGCTGCCCAAGAAAATGTTGTACCCGATGACAGCCGCCGATCCGATGACGGCCAAGAGGGCCAGAAGAATCGCCAAACGCAGAAAACGCATATTACCGCTCCTTTCCTAGCGGACGTCGCAACTTAACAAGATAGAATCCGTCGTTCCACGGCGTCGAGGGAAACGCGACGGCGCCGGGAGATCGAAGTGAGTCAAATTTAAAAGAAGGACTGAGCGGTTCAACGGTCATCGGCGTCTCTTCGATGACCTGCGAGACGACCGCTTCATTTTCTGCCGCAAACAGACTGCAGGTAGAGTAAATCACCGTCCCGCCGGGCTTGACGAGCCGGCAGGCCCGATCAAGAAGCCGGCGCTGCAGAGCCGAGTTGCTTGCTAAGTCCGATTCGCTCAGCCGCCACTTGGCCTCCGGGTGACGCCGCCACGTTCCGCTTCCTGAACAGGGCGCGTCAACTAAAATGGCGTCCGGCGCTTCTTCTGGGACGAGTTCCAGCGCGTCGCCTGTCCGAAGTTTTGCCCGACCTGTCAGGTTCAGCCGGGTGAGTTCTTTCATGCCGGCGAGAACCCGTGGCTTCGAGAGGTCCCAGCCTTCCAGCGTGAGCCGGACATTGGCTTGAAGCACCGCTCCCGATTTGACGGCCCGGCCGGCGCACATGTCGAGGATTCGGCCTTCGGGGCACGAGGCGGCCGCTTCGTGGGCGACGGACATGGACGTTTCGCTCTGAGGCGTGACGAGTCCGGCGTCATACCCGGGCAGGCAGGGTGGCAGAGCGGTCGTCTCAAGGCGAATGGACTCGCTTAAGAGGTCAGACGGCGAAGCGTTCCAGCCCGACGCCCCCAAGGACGCGAGGACGCGTTCCCGCAAGTCCGATCGGGAGACCCGAAGCGCTAAGGCGACGGGAGACTGCTGGGTCTTCAGCAGAGCGTCCCCAGTTTCGGAGCCGTAGTCGCGGGTGAAAAGGCGGGCAGCCCAGAGAGGAACCCCGAACAGCAGACTTCGCGCTTCCAGCGAACGGTCGTTTCCCAACTGTTCAAGGCGCGCCGGTCCTTGGTCGAGCAGACGGCGCATGACCGCGTTGACCACTTTTGCCCCCCCGCGGTCAGACCGTTTTGTCCAGTCGACTAAGCCGTTGACTAACGCGGGCACGGCGAAGTTTTTCAGTTCAAGCGCTCCGGCCGCGCCGAGCTGGAGCGCGAGACGGACCGACGGGGAAAACCCTTCGGGCTTTGGGCGGAGATATTCAAACGCGAGAAAACGCCACAGCTCGGCCCGCCGCAGACAGGCGTAAACCAGAGACGCTGCGAGAGTCCGATCCGGGGCGTCGAGGGGAAGATCCCTCAGCTTTTGGGACGCGAACCCGCCCTTTTCGACGGCGGAGAGGACTTTCAGGGCCGCTTCAATGCCTCTCACGAGATGCTCCTGTCCGACGGCGTTTCGTCTAAAATTTCCGCTTCGAGCGGAGCTCCCTCGTCGGCGGTGGAGATGAAAAAGCCACCCTGCGACCAGAGAAACCGGCCGCCTAAAGCGGACTGGCGCTCGGCGGTCTCTCGAATGTCCGCCAAGCGAAGGCCTCTCACGTCAGCGTTAATCAGCGCGAAACGCTCAAAGCTCGGGGCGATCGCCGGAGCAATCGCCCGGCTGGCCAAGACGGCCAGCACGCCGGTCAACAGGCTGAGATGCCCGCTGAAAAGGAGCAGGCCGAGCAAGAGGACGGCTAAAATGACGGTGGTCAGCGTCAAGGCTGCTGACGAGCCTCCGGCCGTGACGGCCAGATCTTTTTCGCCGTCTCGAAGCCGGTAGAGGGCGTGATGGGCCGCGTCCCAGACTTGGGCGGAGCTGAGCTGAGACGACAGGCCGAAGCCGTCCGGCTCGACGCCGGCAGGCTTTGACGCGGGGTCCTGTTCGCGCAGCAGGCGCACGGTCGCGTTCTGAAGGGCCGCGTTTCGTCTGGAAGCCTGATCGGTCAGCAGCTTCCACAGCCGGTCAGGCCGCCATACCTGCCAGTCCAAACCGCCGAACGCAAAGACCGCCAAGCCGATCAGAAGCAGGGGAACGGCGAGCCACAGCGTAAAGAAACCGGCCAGAGGGAGCAGGAACAACAGGAACAAAAAAAGAGGTGGGAACATGAACATCCCTCCAGAAGACAAACCGACGGGCGGAGTGACTTTCACCCCGCCCGAAACGGTTCAGCTAGTCTCGGTTCCTTGTGGCACCGCGAAGGATCAGCAGCCGGACGAGCTGGGTCAGCGACATGAGCGTCGCCGCCACGTACGTCAAAGCAGCTGCGCTTAAAACTTTCTTGGCGCCCAGCAGTTCCGGGCGGCTCAGCATCCCCGTCTCGTCCAAAAGCCGCAGGGCCCGCCGGCTGGCGTCAATCTCGACGGGTAGCGTGACGAGGTGGAAGGCCAGAACTCCCAAGTACAGGACAATGCCCAAGGTCATCAGCGTTTGCCCTCTCATGAGAAGTCCGATGAAGAAGAGGGGGAGCGCGGCTTGAGAGCCGATATTGGCGGCCGGCACAATGGCATTCCGAATCGCCAGAGGCCGATATTCCTGTTCGTGCTGGATGGCGTGCCCGACCTCGTGAGCCGCAACGCCGATCGCCGCGATGGAGTGGCTGTCGTACACCGGTTGAGAAAGGGACAGGCTCTTGTCCTGCGGGTCATAATGATCGGTCAGCGAGCCGGGGACAGGGCGAATCGGCACGCTTGAAAGGCCGAACCTGTCGAGCAGCGATCGGGCGACCTGCTGCGCCGAGTACCCGTTCTGGCTGGTCACTCGGCTGTAGGCGGCAAAAGTCCGCTGCGTTTTTGTTTGGGCCCAAAGGGCCAGCAGCAAAGCCGGGACGATCAGGAGGAACGTCGGATCAAGGTACGGCATCATCATGAAAAATCACCTCTAGGAGCCTGACGGGCTAAGAAGTTGCTGCTTGCGGTAGAACTTGGACATTGTTTCAACGACGCGGGCTTGCTCGTCGGCCGTCAGTTCGGGGAACATCGGCAGGGCGAGGACTTCTTGGGTCAGCTGCTCAGAGACCGGGAACTGGCCCGGTCGGCCGCCGAACGACGCGAAGCACTTCTGCAGGTGAAGCGATTGAGGGTAATACACTCGCGTCGCCACCCCGTTCTCCGCCATAAACGCCATCAGCTCGTCCCGTTTTTTAGCGCGGATGACGTACTGGTGGTAGGTGTGGCAGTTGCCTTGAAGTTCGGCCGGCGGCGTCACGAACTCGGTCAAGTTGGCCTGTTCAAAAAGGAGCCGATACCGCTCGGCGATGGCCCGGCGCTCTTCGATCCACTGGGGCAGGTGAGCGAGCCGAACCCGCAGGATAGCCGCCTGCAGCGCGTCCATACGGCTGTTCAGTCCCACTTCCTCGTGGAAGTACTGCTTGCCGGCGCCGTGAACTCGGAGCTTGGCAATCCGGTCCGCCGTCCTGTCGTCTCGGGCTGTCACCATACCGGCGTCGCCATAGCAGCCCAAGTTCTTGGTGGGGAAGAACGAGTAGCACCCGAGGTCGCCCCAAGCGCCGGCCATGATCATTCGATCTCCAACCCGCCGCCAGCTGCCGAAAGCCTGCGCGCTGTCCTCGACCACCGTGATGTGTCTTTCAGCCAGCTCTTTTTCTGTCTGCTCGAGAGGGACCATCTGGCCGAACAGGTGGACTGGAATCATCGCCCGGGTCCGATCGGTAATCGCCTCAGAGAGGCGGCTCAGGTCGATGTTGTAAGTGGCCGGATCAACGTCGACGAACTTCGGAGTCGCGCCGACTCTCGTGATGCAGCTGACCGTGGCGAAGAAGGAAAACGGGGTAGTGATGACCTCGTCGCCGGGTTTGAGGTCGAGGGACATCATGGCGAGCACCAAGGCGTCGCTGCCGGATGCGCAGGCAATGGCGCGGTGTGCCCCCAAGAAAGAGGTCGCCTCCGCCTCAAAGGAGGAGACTTCGCTTCCCATGATGAACTGCTGGCTTTCTAAAACGCGCGCGACAGCGGCGTTGATCTCGTCTTTGACTCGTGCGTAGTTGCGGTGAAGGTCAAACGAAGGAATCGGCTGAGATGCCAAGGACATCGAAAGATCGCTCCATTCATGTAAATTGAATGCACTATAAGTCTGTAAGCACCGTTATTGTAGCATGTTGGGCTTGAGAAGACGGTACGATAATTATCCGGATGCTACAATGGAATAGAAAGTGGAAATTCGGCAGAACTCAGGGAGGGGGCCGTGGTCTTGCGTCAGCTGGTACTGTACCTTTCGTTGGCCGCGCTGCTGGCCTACGGCTACGCCTTGGCCGGGCTTAGCGGCCATCTCGTCGGCCGAGGGAGAAACGACTACATCGCTTGGGGGTTGATCGTCGGCTCGATCTGCGCGGCCCTTGCCCTGATCCTTTGGCGCCGCGACGAGGCGGCGGAAGAGAAAAAAAAGAAGTAAACGAAACGCCGCGGCCCTTCAGGTGAGAAGGGGCCACGGCGTTTCTCTTGGTGCTAGCGCGCTCGTTCGGAGAGAAAACGGTCAAGAATTTCTAAAACGCCGAAGATATTCTCGCTTGGCGCGAGCCAGCCGGTGCGCTCTTTGACGGCCGGCCGGGCGTTGCCCGGCGCGGCGGACAGTCCGCAGACGGCCATCATCGGCAGGTCGATCTCGCTGTCCCCAATGGCCAGCGCGTCGTTCGGGCTGACGCGAAGCGTTTGGCACAGCGCCCAAGCTCCGGCCCCTTTATCGCAGCCGCGGGGAACGATGTCAAGCGTGCAGGAGGATCTGTTGACTTGAAGCTCGGCGAGCTGCTCCGGCGTGATGAGGGCTTTAACGTTCGCGATCAGCAGCTCCAAATCGGACTGCAGTTCCTTCCCTTGCCGGCAGGGGTGAATCGAAAGGCAGGTGCGCTTCAGCTCGGTAAAACAGTTCAGCTGAGCGCAGTGCGCTTCGATCGTTCTCCTCAGATGGTCCATCAGCTCCTGTCCGGCCGGGGTGAGGCAGCTGTTGGCCTTTGGGCGTTTGAGCGAAGGAAAATACAGATAGCACCCGTGCTCGCACATGCAGGGGGTTGTGATGTCCAGCGCTTGCGTCACCGCTTCGACGTACGGGTCAGAGCGGCCAGTGGCCAGAGCAAACGGGATCCCTGAAGAGTGAATGAGGTCGCGGAGCTTGCTCATGGCGTCAAGGTCAAAGGGGAACCCTTTGTCCTTGGAAAGGCAGCCGTCCATGTCGCACAGGACAAGTTTGGGGCGGGAAGGGCAGGTCACCGTTTAAGGGCCGCCTCGAGCCGGTCGATGAACTCACGAAGGTGCGCTCGCTGGGTGGCGATGTTCAGCCGGGCGAAGCCTTTCGTGAGCTCGCCGAAGGAGGCTCCGTCGTTGAGGGCGACGCCAACTTTCTCCACGAGGAATTTCTGGAGCTCTTCGTTCGTCATGCCGAGCTCACGAAAGTCCACCAGCGGCACGTAGGTCGCCTCAGGGTGGACCAGCTTGACCGCCGGGACGCGGGCGGCCAGCTCTTTTTCGACGAAGTCAACGTTGCCCTTCAGGTAGGCGCGCAGCTCGTCGAGCCAGCTCTCACCGCCCTCAAAGGCGGCCTGACAGCCGACAAGGCCGAAGACGCTGCCGCCGCCGATATGGGTGCAATCGTCGGTAAAACGGAGGAACTGCCCGCGCAGTTTGTCGTTCGGGATCACGATCAGCGACGTGGTCAGCCCGGCGATGTTGAACGTTTTACTGGGCGCCATCATGACGACGCAGTGGTCTTTCGTCCAGTCGTTCAGGCTGGCGAACGGGATATGATGGCACGGCTCGTAGACGATGTCGGAATGAATTTCGTCGCAGACGACGATCAGGTTATTTTTCTCTGCAATCTCGGCGACCCTGTTCAGTTCCTCCCGGCTGAATGAACGGCCGGCTGGGTTATGGGGGTTGCAGAACAGAAGCATTCGGGCTGACTTGGCCTTCTCTTCCATCGCGTCGAAGTTCAGCTCAAACCGCCCGTCTTTAAAGGCCATGGGGGCGTCGACTCCATGACGTCCCAGCGCTTCGACGGTTCCCTTGAAGGGCGGGTAAGCGGGCGTGCAGAAAAGGACGCTGTCGCCCGGAACAGTGAAGCTTTGGACGGCCATGGAAATAGCGCTCACGACGCCGGGGGTGTGGCAGATCCACTCTTTCTTCACGTCCCAGTTGTTGCGCTTCTTCTGCCACGCCACGAACCCGTCGTGGTAGTCCGAGGGGAACACGCAGTAGCCGTAAATCGGGTGCTGGGCGCGGCGGCAAATCGCCTCCACGACGCAGGGCGGGGCGGGAAAATCCATGTCGGCGATCCACAGGGGAAGCAGGCCTTCTTTGCCAAAACGCGCGGCGGTGTCATCCCATTTGGTGCAGCCGGTGCCGCGGCGGTCAATCAGAGCGTCAAAGTCGTACACGAGCATCACGTCTCCTCACAGTATATTGATAACGTCGTTGAAACCGAGTTATTTTTTCTCCGCCGGCTGAGCCGGAGCGGGGACGAACAGAGGGAGAACATTGAGGGAAAAATCCGTTCGGACGGAAGAGCTGGGCAGCGAGTCGCCTAAAAGTGTTTTCGTGCTTTCCGCCCAGACGGCGCGAAGTCTGGCCAGCTCAGCTTTGCTGAAGCCTGACGGGTTCAGCAGCGCGTCTCCCACCGAGACGACGGCCGCTTGAACGCCCCGGCCCTGCGGGCGAAACCGGACCCACGTCGGCAGAGCCGACGCCGTCACGAGCGTTCCGTGGGGCAGGGGCCAACAGTCCAGCTGGAGAATCACTCCCCAGTCGCGAGGGTGTGTTCGCTGGCAGGATATGAAGTTTCCCAGCGACCAAGCGACCAGCCCGCGCCGGATGCCTTGGGGCGTCTTGACGGTTCGGACTGCCACTGGCTGGACCACGTGGGGGTGGCTCATCAGCACGAGGTCAACCCCTTGGGCGATCAGACTGTCGGCCAAGTTGACGACGCTTTGCGGCGGCGTCAGCTTGTACTCAGTCCCACAGTGGACGAGCGCGGCAATCAGGTCCGGCCTCATTTTTTTCGCCGCGGCGATATCGGCGGCGACCGCTTGGGGATCGGACAAAAGGCCAAGGGCCCACGGGGCTTCCTTCGGCATGGAAATTCCGTTGGTCCCGTACGTCCAAGCGACGAAGGCGACGGTCATCGGCCCGACCTGAACTGTCAGTGGCTTTTGGCGGGCTTCCTGCGAGGCCCACGAACCCTGGTGGGCGAGGCCGACGCTGTCGAGGACCTTCAGGGTCCGGAAAAGCCCCGGCCCGTGTCGGTCAAGACTGTGGTTGTTGGCGGTGGAGACCAGATCGAAGCCGGCCTTTTTAACGGCGAGGGCGAATTCATCCGGCGTGTTGAAGCACGGATAGCCGGTGAACCGTCTTTGCGCTCCGCTCAGCGTCGTCTCCAAGTTGCCGACCATCAGGTCAGCCCGCCTGAGGTACGGGGCGATGAGGGCGAACGACGGGCTGAAGTCGTACTTGTCCTTGAGCGCTGCGCCGGTGATTTGAGGCTTGTGGGCCATCAGGTCTCCCGTCACGGAGATGCGCCACGGGCCCATTGAGTTCTGAGCCGCTTGGGCGCCGCAGGCAAGAGCTGAGAGAAGGAGGGTAAAGCCAATCAGCCGACGGAACACGGAGGTCACCTCATGATCGCCAAAATTTTTCTTCGTCAGTATAGCATTGCCGCCGGCAGTTCGCAGGGCAGAAAGAAATTGTTTCGCGATGAGCGGTTCGACGGAGCAGGGCTGATGGGCTACAATAGGAGTCGTGACGGGAAGAGCCCCTTTTGAGCGCACGGCGGAGGGGGACCTGAGCCGGAAAGGCGGGCAGGCAATGACCATTGACATCGCATTCAAGCTCTTGGGGGGCATCGGGCTGTTCCTCTACGGGATGAAACTTTTGAGCGACGCCCTTCAGGATCTGGCAGGGGACAGAATGCGTCAGCTCATCGCGGCTCTCACGAGTCGGCCATGGCGTGGCGTTCTGGTGGGAACAGTCGTCACAATGATCATTCAGAGCAGCAGCGCGACCACCGTCATGGTGGTGAGCTTCGTCCAGGCTGGGCTGATGCAGCTTCGTCAAGCTCTGGCTGTCTGCATGGGCGCCAACGTGGGGACGACGGTCACCGCCCAGCTTATCGCGTTCAACATCTCGGACTTGGCCTTGCCCTGCATTGGCGTGGGAATGCTCTTGGCTCTGTTCGGACGGAGTAAACGGCAGCGGTTTATCGGCAACGGGATCTTCGGCTTCGGCCTCCTGTTTTTGGGCATGAACATCATGAGCGACTCCATGGCGTTCATGCGGGACAGAAAGGAATTCTTCCTCGCCTTTTCAGATCATCCGCTGATGGGCGTTCTGGCTGGGACGGTTCTCACCATGATCGTCCAGTCGTCTTCTGCGACGGTCGGGCTCACTATGGCTATCGCCTCGCAGGGTTTCCTGCCCCTGTCGGCGGCCATTCCAATTCTTCTGGGCGACAACCTAGGTACGACCATCACCGCCGTTTTGGCGTCCCTCGCCGCTAGCCGGGAGGCCAAGCAGGCGGCGTTGGGCCACGTGCTGAACAAACTGATCGGCGTGCTGATCGTTCTCCCGTTCCTTCCGGCAGCCGAACATCTGATCGGCCTCACGTCCCACTCGATCGGGCGTCAGATCGCCAACGCCCACACGCTGTTCAACTTGGCCAACACGGTGATCCTCTTCCCGTTCATTACGCCTCTGACCCGGTTCATCCAAAAGGTCCTGCCGGCAGAGCCGCGGCTCGTGTACTCGGGCCCCCAGTTCCTCGACAACCGGCTGTTGGAGTCCTCTCCGGCAGCGGCCGTCGCTGCGACCAAGCAGGAACTGCTCCGCATGGGCCGATTCGCCCTCTCGATGCTCGACGATTCTCGGAGCGCCCTTTTGGAACGACAGAAAGACGCCGCCGAGCGGGTGGCTCAGACGGAAAAAATCGTCAACGAGCTCAACCGGGCTGTAGCGGAGTACGCCGCCAAACTGTGGCACACTCATCTGGCGTCGGAGCTTTCGTCCCTTTTGGCGTCTTACGTCAACGGCGCCGGCGACGTGGAGCGAATTGGCGACCACTGCACGAATTTAATCGAGATGTACGAGTACGTGGAAGAGAACAAGGTCTCGTTCTCCCCAATGGGCTACCAAGAGCTGGCCGGCATGTTCGATCTAGTCCGCCGCGCGGTGTCGTTCTGCTTGGACGCGTTTGACCGGGACGACATGGCTATGTCCAACGAAGTGGCCGGTCCGTTGGAAGATGAGATCGACCAAATGGAACAGAACTTGCGGGCCACGCACATCGCCCGTCTCAACGAGGGTGCGTGTTCTCCGGCGGCCGGCATTGCGTTCGTCGACGTGTTGAGCAATCTGGAGCGGATCGGCGATCACGCCCACAACGTCTCGCTGATCGTCCGGGACGAGATGAGAGCGTCGGGGAAAATTAAATCGGAAGAATAGGACAAGCCCGAACGGCCGAGGCCGTTCGGGCTTGTAGTTTGAGGCGTCTTCGTTATAATGAACCTGAACCAAAATCTCTCGGCCCGCGGACGGCACAGACCCGCGGCGTTCGGGAAACAGAGGGGCGAAACGGACAAAAAATCTGCCGCCGTCGGCGGCTACTGGAGGGTGACGGAGTGGAACAGTCAGCTGTCCCATTGATTCGCGTGACCGATCTTCACAAAGCATTCGAGGAGACCCCGGTCCTGCGCGGCGTGTCGATAGATATCAGCGAAGGGGACCTTGTCTCGATCATCGGCCCGTCGGGCTGCGGGAAGTCCACGTTTCTTCGATGTCTGAACTGCTTGGAGTACATCGATTCGGGGACGATCAGCATCGCCGGCGTCACTGTGACCCGCCGTGCCGGTGAGCCCATGAGCCGTGACTTTTTGGACGCGTGCTTCAGAATGCGTCAGGAAGTCGGCATGGTCTTTCAGAGCTTCAACATGTTTCCCCACAAAACGGTGCTGGAAAACGTCATGCTGGCGCCGGTGGTGGTGAAAAAGACCCCCGAGTCACAGGCCAAGCGCCAAGCGCTGGACCTGTTGGCGAAAGTCGGGCTTTCCGAGCAGGCGAGCCGGTATCCGGCCACGCTGTCAGGCGGTCAGAGTCAGCGGGCGGCTATCGCCCGGGCTCTCGCCATGTCGCCCAAGGTGATGCTGTACGATGAGCCGACCAGCGCGCTCGACCCCGAACTGGTCGGCGAGGTGCTGCAGGTCATGAAGGATCTGGACGGCGAGGGCATGACGCAAGTTATCGTCACTCATCAGATGCGCTTTGCCCGGGACGCGTCGGACTACATCGTGTTCATGGACGGCGGCGAAATTGTCGAGAAGGAAGACGGCGACGTGCTGTTCACGACGCCGAAAAATCCCCGGACGCAGAACTTCCTGCGCCACTTGACTGGGGTGGTGTCCGAATGAGGCGCCTGTTTCGACTTCTCGCCGGGGCGTTTGCCGCGCTGACGCTCTGCGCTGCCGGGGCTTGGGCGGCCGAAGACCTGCCGGAACTTCGCTGGGGCGGCGACAGCGAGGGAAACGTCCCCTACATGTTCGGCGACCCAGAGAACCAAGAACGCATGATCGGCTTTGAGGTGGACCTTGTAGAAGCCCTGTGCCGACAAATGGGCCGCCGTCCCGTCTTTGTCTCTAACGGGTGGGACAATCTGATCCCCGGCCTGAACTTAAAACTATACGACATGGCGCTCAGCGGCCTTGAAATCACGGCGGAGCACCGGCAGGCCGTGGACTTCTCCCTGCCGTACTACAAGACGTTCCTCCAGTTGGTCGTTCCCCGGGGCAACCCCAAGAAGATCGCCGACCTAGGAAGCTGCGTCGGTCAGACCGTCGGTACGCTCAAACAGTCGTACGCGTACGACACGCTTGTCGATGCGGGTGTGACCGATATTCGAACCTACGAGAACGAGATCAACGCCTATCAGGACATGGCCAACGGCCGGCTTGATGCGGTGCTCATGGACTCGCCGATCGCCATCTTCTACGCCGGTTTCAACCCCAATCTGGAGTTTGTCGGGGAACCCATCGGCTCGATGGAGTACGGCATTGCCGTCCGACAGGGCGACAGCGCGCTGAAGAACGAACTGAACGCCGCGTTGACGGCGCTGAGAGAGTCCGGTCAGCTTCGGGACATCTACGAGAAGTGGAACATGTGGACGCCCGTGATGGCGGATTTCTTCGACGACCACTCGCCGGCCCGGGTAGGGCACGACGGCTTTGACCGGTGGGCCTCGTTTCAGAAAGAAGGGCTGGGCTGGAAGGCCCGGTTTGACCGATACGTCAGTTTCCTCCCGGTCTTCGGACGGGCCGCGCTGGTGACGCTGCAGGTCTCGCTGGCGGCCATGGCCTTGGCGATTGTCCTCGGCATGGTTCTGGCCGTGGCGCGCCTCTTTGGCCCTCGGTGGCTGTCGGCTCTGGCTGTCGGGTACATCGAGCTGCTTCGCGGGACGCCGGTACTCATTCAGCTGTTTTTCATCTTCTACGGCCTGCCTAATGTGGGAATTAAACTGTCGCCGTTTGCCGCCGGCATCATCGGACTCGGGATGAACTACGCGGCCTACGAGGCGGAGAACTACCGCGCGGGGCTCATGGCCGTCCCCCGCCAGCAGATGGAAGGCGCCTTGGCCCTGGGCATGACCCGCAGTCAGGCCCTGCGGCACGTGGTGGTCCCGCAGGCTATTCGGGTTTCCCTGCCGCCGGTCACCAACGACTTCATCTCGTTGCTCAAGGACTCATCGCTGGTGTCAATGATCACCCTCATCGACCTGACGAAAGCGTACGGCCAACTGGCCAACACGTATTACGACTTCTTCGGAATCGGCATCATGGTGGCGCTGATCTACTTCCTGATCGGCCTGCCGTTCGTCCGATTAGCCCGCTTTGCGGAGCGCCGCCTCGCCGTGGCCGTCAAAGGCCGGACGGCCCGAGGCGTGAAAGAGACGATCAAGGCCGCCAGCTACCACAATTAGCCTTCAGAGCGCCCGCTCTCGTCGGAGAGGGCGCTTTTTTGTGTCGATGACGCCCAAAATTTTCACAGGTCAACCGGGAATATTTTCAGCATAGATTGACAAAAAAAGATTGTTTCATTGGCCAGAAGAGAGTAAACTTTGTACCGTTACCGGCGTTTTGCAGGAGCACCCTCGAATCTGTCAGATGGGCTGAAAGGCCTTTGCGGCGCGCCAATCGGCGCCGGCAGAGCGGGGACGCGGCGCGCTGAGATAACGAGATCTCTTTTCCCGTCGGTTGGTGCGGAGAAGGAAAAGAGCCAAAGGAAGGGATAAGGGTGATCGCTTTAGTAAAGCTCAGTCCGATGTTCGTGATGGGCGCGTTGATGTTTTCGGGCATGGACATTCTGATCGTCGCGCCAATCGCGTTTCTGTACGCGACGATTATCGCGATGGTCACGGATCATTATTCGTTCGACGACCTGCTGAGCGCGGCGCTGGACAACTTAAAACACTTCCTGATCGTTTTCTTGATCTTGGAATCGGCCTACGCCGTCGCCGAGTGCTTTATGGCCACGGGCGTTGCGGCGTCAATCATTAACGTGGCGCTTCGGGCGGGACTGACGGCGAAGCTGGTCGCTGCGGTGGCCCTGTTAGTCACGGCGGTTCTGTCGGTAGCCACCGGGACGTCGTGGGGAACGTTTGCGGCCTGCGCGCCGATTTTCCTCTGGCTCAACCATATCGTGGGCGGAAACGTGCTGCTCACGGTGGGAGCCATCGCTGGCGGGGCGTGCTTCGGCGACAACATCGGGCTGATCTCGGACGCGATGGTGGTCAGCTCGGGTATCCAGAACGTCGCCATTATCGACCGGGTTCGCCATCAGGGGATTTGGTCCTTAGGGTGCCTTCTGATCAGTCTGGTTATTTTCTATCTGGTGGGCATGTGGAGTGACCTGCCGGAGACGACCGGCTTGGCGTCGGACGCGATCGCTCGGATTCCAGAGTCGGTCTGGACGCTGCTCCAAACCGAACGGCCGGCGGCAGTGACGCTGCTGAATCAAGTTAAAACCGGCGTGCCCCTCTATATGCTGCTGCCGCTCGTGGCCGTCTTGGGACTGGCTATCCGAGGGACGAGCACGCTCATCTGTCTTGGCAGCGGGATTATCTCGTCGCTGATCTGCGGCCTGTGCGCCGGGACAGTGGAAAACTTATCATCCTTCCTGTCGCTCGTTCAGGCTGGCTTTTCGTCCGCAGGAAACTGGACGATCGCGATGATGCTCTGGGTCGGCGCGTTCGGAGGGGTTATGAAGAAGATGAACGCTTTTGACCCGGTGGCCGACATGGTGCTGAAGCTGACCCATAAGGTCAGGCACCTGATGTTCTCCAACGCCCTGCTGTGTCTGATAGGTAACGCGGCTCTGGCCGACGAGATGGCTCAGATCGTCACGATCAGCCCGCTGATTCGGAGCATGACCGAGCGGAGCGTCGAGGGGAGCAAGGAGGTTATGTACAAGTTAGCGCTGCGCAACGCCACCTATGCCGACGCGATGGGGGTGCTCGGGTCCCAGCTGATCCCGTGGCACTGCTACATGGCGTTTTTCCTCAGCATTTCTCATGCAATCTACCCGCTGGGCGACGGGACGCTCACCGTATGGGGCGTCATTGGCCACAACTACATGGCTTGGGTCGCTGTGGTCTCCATGCTGGTCCTGACTTTTACCGGCTGGGATCGGTTCGTGCCGTTCTTCAAGATCCCCTCGGAGCCAGAAGTCCGGCTTCGGAAAAACGTCTAAAGTTTCCCCAACCGAGGCCGTTAGGCCTCGGTTTTTTTGCGCCCGCAGACGACTTAAGCGCTTGAAGTCGTCTTGGCTCTTTCGTAAAATCGAAAAAGGGGTGACGAAGTGGACGGAGAAGAACAGCGCGAGTTTGAACGGATGATCGAGTCGCCGATTCGACCGTTGATCCTGAGGCTGGCCGTTCCGACGATCATCAGCATGACCGTGACGGGCGTCTACAACACGGCTGATACCTACTTCGTTTCCCAGCTGGGGACCAGCGCTTCGGCGGCCGGGGCGTCATCTTCAGCTTGATGGCGATGATTCAGGCCATCGGGTTTACTCTGGGGACCGGAGCCGCCAGCGTGATCTCCCGGTCGTTGGGCGCGAGAGACTTGGACCGGGCGAACCGATACGCGTCGTCTTCAGTTGCGGCGGCGTTCATCTTAGGGTGTTTGACCTCGCTCATCGGGTATCAGTTTGTGGTCACCATCTGCCGGGCGCTGGGCGCCACGGCGACGGTTCTGCCCTACGCGGCGGAATACGCGGCGGTTATCCTGCTCGGGGCGCCGCTGATGACCTGCGCCTGCGTGCTCAACACCGGACTGCGGGCCGAGGGGAAGGCGAAGTTCGCCATGGCGGGACTCGCGTCCGGCGGGGTGCTCAACATCTTCTTGGACCCGCTGTTCATCTTCACCTTTGGTCTGGGGATTCGGGGCGCGGCGATCGCGACGGTCCTCAGCCAAGCGGTTTCTCTGGCCATCATGGCCAGTTGGTACCGCCGAGGCCGCAGCGTTGTCAGGCACCGCCTGTCGTTTGTCTCTAAGTCATTCGGGACGTACCTTGAAATCATCGAGCTGGGCTCCCCGTCGTTCTGCCGTCAGGGGCTGGCGAGCCTGGGGCTGGTTATGCTCAACATCGAGGCCGCTGTTTGGGGCGATGCAGCCCTTTCAGCGGTGAGCATTGCCAAGAAAATCATCATGATGGCCTTCATGGTCGGCGTGGGCATCGGGCAGGGCTACCAGCCAGTTGTGGGATACAACTACGGCGCCGGCCGATGGGGCCGAGTCAGGGATGCGTTTCTGTTCGTGACCGAGGCGACGTTTTTCTCGCTGGTGGTCCTCTGCAGTCTCATTTTCTTAGGCGCGCCGTCGATCATGCGCTGGTTCATTCACGATCCCCAAGTAGTTTCAATCGGCACCGAAGCCCTGCGCTGGCAGAGCGCCGCGCTTCCGCTGCTGGCGCTTAACTTGTCGGCCAGCATGACTTGTCAGTCGGTCGGCCAGAGCTGGAACGCCTTGGCCTTGGCGGTCTGCCGCAGCGGGCTCTTCTTTATCCCCCTCGTCCTGACTTTGCCGCGTTTCTTTGGCCTGACCGGTTTGGTGGCAGTGCAGGCCGTCAGCGACGTCTGTTCGGCGTTCATTCCCGTGCCTGCCATGATCGCGTTCCTGCGGGGAGTTCGCCGGCGGAGCGAAGAAGCGGCGCTGTAAGGCGGATTCGGTCGAGTTTTTGGCCTTTATCAAAAAAAGCTCCCGCCTCTTGAAAGT
>NZ_AWWC01000024.1:0-89668 GCF_000468895.1 Jonquetella sp. BV3C21
TTAGAAAGGGAAGAGCGCCCAGTACGCGAAGCGTCGCGAGAAAGAGAAGAAAGAAAGCGGAGAGAAAATCGGGGCGAAGACAGTCGCCTTGCCCGTGTGCGGGGAACGCCGGAAAAGAGAAGAACTAGCGCTTTCGCTGTCGCGTGGCGTGTTTCGAGAGGAACGTTCTATGGCGATTTAAGGTAGAAAAGTCACCTGTTGAGATAAAAAAAGAACTCTTCGTTTAGATTATGAGAGCTAAAAGAAGAAAATACCGCCGCGCGGATCCTCTTTGACAACCCGCGCGGCTTTTTTGTGCCTGACCTTCTGACCGTACCGCTGACGGCTCCTTTTTTCGTGTGGTATTTGTTCGTTCGCCTTCGGCTCGTTGGCGATGAACGTTTGTCAGGGCGTTTTTTGGTCTTCGGGCCGTGTTCGCCCGGCGGTCGGGTGGCGGGTGCAGAAAGTTTTGTCAGCTCGAGTGGTGGTTACCGGCTCGGGGAGCGTTTTCGGGGTCGCGGGGTAGTTGTTCGGTCGTTGGGCGTTTGGCCGTCGGTCGTTCGTCAGCCGACGGACGCAGAAGGTTTATCGGCTCGTCGGACGATTCGATGTTGGAGAGCGTTTTTTGAGGCGGCCGGGCTTATCGGCCGTTGAACATTTTCCCTTTCGAGGGCGGCTTGGGGCAACTCGCGCGGCTTTTTTGTGCCGACCTAGCTGTGCGGCAGACGGTAAGTTCTCTGGTTGGCGTGGTTGTTGCTGGTTTGCTGTCCCTTGGCGGGGGCGCCAGCGGTTCATTGGCTGTTTACGAGTGCACGGAGTGGTCATCGGGGCAGCGATTGGTTGTTGGGGCGCGAGCTGGACGTCAGGGCGTTTTTGCTTTTGAGCGCGCGAACGGTTTTTGAGGCCAAGACGATTTATTGGGCCGTTGTGGCTTTCTCAGCTAGGGCGGCGGGTTCTAGTTTGCTGTCCTTTGGTGAGGCCACAGAAAGGGGGCGAGGCAATGAGGCTGTCGCTGGCTTGCTGGCTATTGGCGACGTCGCAAACGGTCACCTGCTCAGAGACTGATTACGAGGCCACGGGCGGTAATCGGCTTGGCGACCGCTTGTGAGGCCGCAATCGGTTTATCAGGTCGGCGGTTGTTCCCAACTTCCAGAACGTTTATCGCGGTAGCGTGCGGTTGCGAGGGCGCAAACGGATTATTGGCTCGGTGGCGGTCATGAGGGAGCAGACGGTATATAGGCTCGCTGGGGAGTTTCGGCGGCCCATTGTGGTTTTCGCGGCTCATAAGACGGTTTCAAGTTCGCGGGCGGCGCTCAATTTAGCGCTCCGATTGCCGCCGCGTGCGGTTTATCAGCTCATTGGTCGTTTGCCAAGCGGCTTTCGGAGCGCGGGTGGTTATCGCCCCGCCGGGGGCCGCTTGGCGATCTAATCCGGGCGAAGAGAGTGCCTTCAAAAGGAATAGGCTATACTTAACAACGGGACGACGCGCTTTTTGCCGCCAAGGGCGCAGGGTGGAAGAGGCCCTGTTTTCGGCCAGCGACGCGGGCTAGCAAGCGGCAGGGCGCTCGTGAACGAGGGGGGAACGATGATGAGGCGAAAGGACCGGGAAGTTCTGTCAAAAGAGTGGATGGAAGATGTCATTCAAGAGGCGCTCTATATGGAGCTTGCGATGTCTGACGACGGCGAGCCGTATGTCATTCCGCTGAACTACGGCTATAGCGGCGGCCGCTTTTACGTTCACGGGGCGATGGCCGGACGGAAGGTTGACGCGCTGCGTAAAAATCCGCGCGTGGCCTTTAACGTCCTCAGCGGGGTTCGAATCGTGTCCCGCCCGCGCAAGCCGGGTAAGCTGTGGTGCGTTTACCGAAGCGTTTGCGGTACTGGAACGGTTCGTTTCCTGACCGACTTGGAAGAAAAACGCCGCGCGGTTGCCGTTTTGAAAGAGCACTACAGCGACGGCAACGTTGACTATATGAGCCGGGACGAAGCGATGAAAAAAGTGGTGAACGTCTTTGTCGTTGATGTGGAAGAGATGACGGGAAAAACGAAAGGCTATCCCAACCCGAGCAACCCGGCCGCGCCGCTGTTTGAAGAAGCGTCAAAGTAAGGGCGCCGCTCGCGAGGCGGCGTTAAGGAGAAGCGATCAGTCGTAACTTTTCGGCTCGCCCGCGCGGGCGTTTCTGCAAAGGCTGTCGCTTGCGCCGCGCTACTGTCCGCCGGCCTGCGCGGCGGGCTTTCGGGCGAGCATTTGGTCTCCCAGCGCGGCATTTTTGTGAGCTGTCACCTTTGCCCGCTGACGGGTGACGCGTCCTTTGGGACGGGGGAGCTGTCGCTCGCTTCAACGCTGGGCGGCTTGCACGGGAAGGCTTTATTTCCCGGCGGTCAGGCTGTTGACGGTCGGTTTGTTGAGCCGCTGTCGCGGGGCCGCTGAGCTTTCGGCCTGCTGGCGGTTTAACAGTGGCCGTGACAATTTACAATACAGTTCTGCCGCGCTGGTTGCTAGGACAACCAGTGCGGCATTTTTGTGCGCTGTTTTCTTTTGCGCTGAAGAATAGCTCGGCGGTCTGAGCTGGCGCTCTTGGCCCGTGGGGAGCGCATAGGCTCAGCGAACCGCGCTGAGCCGGGAAGGGCCGCCGCTTGGCGGAAGTTTTTTGGCCAGCGAACGGTTTATGGGCCCGCCGGCAGTTCCTAAGGCCGTGACCGGGCGCTGGGGTGGCTGGCCTGCCGTCGGTTTGCTGGCCAGTTGCGGGGCGACGGACGATGTATCGACGGGGCGGGCGGTTGCTAGCGGACGAGCGGTTTTGAGGCGACGCGGGATTTATCGGCCCGTGCGCGGATATCGGACGGCGGCAAAGAGACTACTCCTCGCTAGATGGGATTTATCGGCCCGTGCGCGGATATCGGCTTAGGTTTCGCTCGTCAGGCGACTGGGGCCTTGCCGGCTCGGGCGGCGGGTTCTAGCTCGTTGTCCCTTGGCGAGGCCGCAAACAATTTGTCGGCCCGCCGGGTGGGCTCGAGGCGATGCAGAGCTTGTCGGCTCGTGGGGTGGCTACCGACTTGTGGGCAACTGGGACGCCGCAGTCGGTTTATGGGCTCGGGGTCGTTTCTCAATGTGGTGCTATGACTTGCCGGTCGCAGGTGTTTTTTTGCTCGGTGCCGGAGAAATCTTTTGCCGAGCATGCGGCCAATTCAGGCCTGGCCGGGCGTGACGCCCTCATAGAAACGCACGATTTTCGCTATACAATTTCTTGACGGGGGGAGGTAAATAAGATAAAATCACTTGCGGTCGTATGTAGTTATATCCATTTTTAAGGGTTATTTATCCTTTCTTGAGGGGAAAGGCGAGGAGATCGGTTGTATTTTGAGCGGCAAAGCTGACGATAGTTCGCTGCGAGAGCGGTCAGTGCGGTCGGAGCATTTGTTCTTTAGGTTTCAATAACGGCGGACAGTCGAAAGCATAAATTTCCCCCTGCGGCGGCGGGGGCGGCGAAGTCCACGAGAGACGGAATTCAGAGAAAGAGGGTAGAAGGAATGAGCAAGGTTTTGGAAACACTTTTGAATCGGGGAAAAAAACGCCAAGGAGCGGCATCGAAAGCGGGCAAGGGAACGGCCGGGAGATCGGCGGCGCGCTATGGCGCGGTGCTGGCCCTGATGGTGGGCGTGGCCCTCATGCAGCCGGCGGCCTACGCGGCAGACCCTGCCACGCAGGATGATATTGCCGGGCTGCAGGCACAGATTGACCAGCTGAAAAAGGCGCAGACCCATTACTTCTCCGTCAACGGCGGCACGCAGGGTAATAACTACAGCAATGACGGCGCGAAATCGGTGAATTCCATTGCCATCGGCGTGAATGCGGCCACAGGCCCCAAGGGAAATGATGCCATTGCGATCGGGACGAACGCCTCGGCTCATTACAACGGCGGCCCCGGCCCCATTGCCATTGGGTCCGATACCAAGGCGCACGCCCAGTACGCGATCGCCATCGGCGGGGGAGCGGAAGTTTCGGGCACAGGCGGAAAAGGCGACCAGGGTATCGCCATAGGCCGAGATGCCCGCGTGGATAACGCCCCTGGCGGCGTTGCCCTCGGCTGTGATTCCTATGCCACCAATCAATCTGCCATCGCCATCGGCAGTAGCGCCCACGCGGAAGAATTGGATACCCTTGCCATCGGCGTCGGCGCGAAATCCTACGCTAACTCCGGCATGAGCATGGGATCGTATTCCATGGCGGCGGGCAAGTTTTCCATCGCGCAGGGCTTTAACTCCGTAGCGAACGGCAGCCTCAGTGTTGCCCTCGGTCCCATGGCAACGGTGTACGATTCTACGACCAAGCTGGCGGCGGCGGAATACAAAAAATTGTCTCCGGAAGAGAAGGCTTTTTATAAATACCATACAGAGGGCAGTAACGGACAGCCCGATTTCTACTATCGTGCCGATATGGATAACCACGGCGGGGATGTTACCTTCTATGTGGACGGCACGGCGCTGGGAACTTACTCCACGGCGCAGGAAAAGGGCACGTCCGTAGGCGCGCTGGCCATGACTAGTTCCTTTGGCAGTGCACTGGGCTATCGGGCCCGTGCGCTCAGCGTAAACTCCACGGCAGTGGGTGCCTATGCTATCACCAGAGCGGAAGACGGCGTGGCGCTCGGCTCCTATACGCTTGCGGACCGCGCGGCGGGAGTCGGGGGCTACAACCCGGGAACGGGTGAAACCTATGCGGGCGACGCGGCAGCCGCGGCGCTTTTCGGCAAGACCACGGAAGTCAACGCGCTGAATGGAAAAATTAAGGAGGCCAATAGAGCCATCAAGGAGGCAGCGGTCGCTGTCACCGACGCCAATAAGGCGGTAGCGGCCGATCCTCAAAATAATGCGAAACGGCAAGCCCTCAGGGCGGCAGAAACGAACTACACGAAAGCCGTTAGTGAGCGCGACAACCTCATCAAAGAAAAAGGCGGCCTCGTCGGCACATGGTCCTCGACACTCGGTGCGGTCAGCGTGGGCTCGTTGGAAGGCTCCACTCGCCGGATTACCCGCCAGATTACCAACGTGGCCGCGGGCAGTGCGGACACCGACGCGGTGAACGTGGCTCAGCTGAAAGCGCTGAACGGCAAAGTCGACGCGAACGCGGTTCATTATTTCTCCGTCAATGATGGAGGAGCTCGGGGAAGTAACTACAACAACGACGGCGCGAAATCGGTGGATTCCATCGCGATCGGCAAGAGCGCGATCGCATCCAAAGCGAACGGCATCGCGCTGGGTAATGGCGCCTCCATCAATTACGACGAAGCCGTCGCTATCGGCCGCGGCACGAGAGCGAGCGGCGTGGGCAGCATCGCGCTCGGCGGCGGAGCGATGATCGCTTCGAACGGCTACGACATGACGAGCATCGCTATCGGCCGGCAGGCCTATGTCCTCAACGGCTCCGGCGGGCAGGAATACATGCTTAGTTTCGACCAGGACAACTGGACCGTGAGCGGAGGTCTCTTCCGTCGGACATATGCACCGAAAGACGTGAGCCGCATTGCGGGCGGCATCGCCATCGGCGCGAAAGCGTACGCGCGCACCGGCAGCATTGACATCGGCTCCCGCGTCTACCCCAACGACATGGCGGGAGAAAAGGCGGCGAACCTGAGACCGGCGAATATCGTGAATATGACCACGGTCGGCACGAACAGCTACAACAAAGGCCCTTTTGCCAGCATCTTCGGCGCCTATTCCATCATGACGGGCGACTTCACCGGCGCAGGCGGTTTGAATACCCTGCAATACGGTGCGCAGAATACCGGTTCCGTCATCGTGGGCTCGCTGAACAGCAGCCGCTCCAAAGGGCATGGCACTTTCAGCGGCATCGCGAACAGCATCGTCGGTTTCGCCAATACGGTGGATAATTCGAATGGCGCGCTCGTCTACGGCGCGGGCAATAAGATCACCAATTCGCTGAAATCGCTCCGCAAGAATCCGGGCGCGGACAAGATGAAATCCGTGGACGCGGCGGCGGAGGCCTTCCGGGACATGGTCGCGAGCGAAGAAGGCGGCGCGACGCTGGCGATCGGCGGCGCCAATACCGCGGACTACACGCAGGCCTCGCAGATCATCGGCGTGGGCAATACGCTGACCGGCCAGGAAGCCGCAGTCAGCACGAACAACATGATCGACGGCTACCGGAACACAGGCACGAACGTGAGCCATGTCACCATCATCGGCTCGAACAACACCGTGAAGGACAGTGAAGACAATATCCTGCTCGGCGACAATCGCGGGATTAACGCCAAGAGCCACAACATCGTCATCGGCTCGGCCGAAAAGGGCAGCAGCAGCCCGCTGGAGCTGAAGAGCGAGAACTCGGTCGTCCTCGGCTACAAGGCCAACGCCACCGCCGACGGTGGGGTTGCACTGGGCAGCGATTCCGTAGCCGACCGGGCAGCCTTTGCCACCGAAACAGAGGCGCCGTTTAGCAAGGTCAAACTGAACAGCACGAATACCTTGGGAGCCGTCTCGGTCGGGCAGAAGGGCAAGCTACGCCAGATTACCAACGTGGGCGATGCCACCGAGGATACCGACGCGGTCAACCTGCGTCAGCTGAAAGCGGTAGGCGCCAACTTGGCCGGCTTGAGTGAGTTCACGTTCAACTTCTCCAACAAGAAGGCCGGGACTGTGACGAATGTCGGCACGACTAAACTGACTGACGGGGCGCTGAACATTCAAGCGATTGACGGCCTGAAGATTGCGTACGATCGTTCGGCGAAGCTCTATACCGTCGGACTGGACAAGGACGCGATTGCCGCCGATCCGACGCTTCACGGCAAGGACGGCAGGGACGGCAAGGACGGCAAGGACGGCGTCGGCATTGACAAGGCAGTCATTAACGGCGACGGCCACCTGATTATCACTAGAACTGACAGCAAGGAGATCGACGCAGGGGAAGTAAAAGGCAAGGACGGCACGGACGCTAAGTGGAAGGCGCTAGTCGCGAAAGCGATCGGCACGAACGGTACGGCCTCGGGAAGCGCGCAGGAGATCGGTGCCGACCAGCAGCTGACCTTTGAAGCGGGCAAAAACGTTGACCTGAAATTGGCCGCCGACGGAACGGCCGGCTCCAAACTGACGATCGCCGTTTCTGAGAATCCGACGTTCAAGAGCGTGACGACAGGCGACGTGACGATGAACGGCGACGGGCTGACGGTCAAAAACGGTCCGAGCGTGACGAAGAAGGGCATCGACGCGGGTGGCAAGAGAATCACCAACGTGGCCGACGGGGTTGATAAGAGCGACGCGGTCAACGTCGGCCAGCTGCAGAGGGCTATCGCTGAAGTTGGCGGAGCCGACAACGGCCAGATCGTCAAGCGCGTGAACGAACTGGACAGCCGAGTGGACAACGTGGGCGCAATGGCTGCGGCGTTTGCGGCCGTGCCCTCGCTGGACTACGACGAAGCGCACCCGACGTCGCTGGGCCTCGGTTACGGCGCTTACAGCGGCAAGAGCGCGGTTGCGCTGGGCCTGTCCCACTACGTCAACCGGGATCTCTTAATCAAGGGCGGCATGTCGATTTCCGGCGACGAGAAGAGCTTCCATCTGGGAGCGGCGATCCGTCTCGGCTCATCGCCGAAGGTTGAAAGAACGAATGGCCGGACCGTGAGAGTCAGCACCACCGAGATGGTTGCTCTGCGGCAGGTGAGCGACCTGAAGGATGAAGTTTCAAAGATGAGCGACGGGATGGCCCAACAGAAGAAGGAAATCGAAGAGCTCAAGAAGCTTCTGTTGAACAAGAAATAAGCATTAACAAAAAGACGAGGCGCACCGGTTTCGGTGCGTCTCGTCTTTTCATTAGAGTTCTTTCCTTATTAAAGAGAGAGATTAAAGGGCGAGGCGGCGGAGGCGAAGGGCGAGCGAGAGCGCGAAACCGTTGCGGCCCGACGCGGCGCCGGGCGAGAGGCGTTCGATTTTACCAAGCCGCTGGCGAACCGTGTTGTAGTGAATCCGAAGGCGGTCGGCCGCTGCGGCGCCGTTCCAGTTTTCCAGCGAGAGGGCTTCGAGCGTTTCGATCAGTTCGGGGTAGGACGCGAAGGGGGCGAGCCGTCGGGTCACGTACCGGCGGCCCGCGTCGGAGCGGGCGACGGGAGTTAGGAGCGCGGCGTCGTCCAGATCGTCCCAGCAGGCGAGAGTTCCCGGCCGTCTGAGGCCCGCGTCGGCCGCTGCGAGCGCCTCGTTCAGGCTTTCGCCGGCGTCCTTGGGGGACTGCTTGAACCCGCCGAGGGCGAGAGAGGCGTCGGGGACGGCGGCGCCCAAGCCGCGCAGGGCTGGAAGGTCGTCGCGACACGCTGGAGCGGCGAAGCCGGAGCCAAAGGGGGCGCAGATGTGGGCTTTGCAGGCGGCGCGGAGCCGGTCGCGGGTTTGGGCCGGCGACGTTTGGGGCATGACGAGGGCGACGGCCAGCTCTTCCCGGGGGAGAAACCGTTCGGCCCGCCTGACAAGGGCTTCCAGTTCGGCCGGGTGGGCGGTCAGAAGGGAACGCCAGATTTCTTCGTTGAGCCGTTCGGCGCTGGCAAGTTTCTGTCCGGTCCTGTCAAAGTACAGCGTCAGGGCGGCGGCGGCTTCGTCGAGGGGCCGGTCTATCGGCTCACCGCCGGTCGGGTAGACGAGGAGCCAGCCGGCGGTTTCGCCGCCGGATGTGACGGCCCGGTGAGGGTAAATTCCTAAGAGCTCGTGAAGGGGCAACGAGCGAATCTGGGAGATGAACTGGCTGGAACGGGCGGCCAAAACTGGGGCAAGTCCGCCCCGAGGTATCCACGCGGCGTGGCCGAGGCCGCGGGCGAGGCTCTGGACGAGCGCTTCGAGCGGGGCGCCGGACGTGAGGTCCTCTAAGATCCGTTCGGCCCTGCGGTCAAAAAACGACGACAGTCCGGTGACGAGCGTCTCGAGCGGGACGTTCTGGTCGGCCGAGAGGGCGGTGTCGGGCGCCGGGCCGCGGACGATCGGGACGGCACCGCCGGCGGCGACGGCTTGAACGGCCCTGACGCAGGCTTCCCACCGTTCGGGCGGGAAGGACTGGACGATCAAGGCGACTGCTCCGGCGCTCTGGGGCGCGTACGGCGGTTCGGCCAGCGTCCAGCGGACGGCATTCCCCTGCGGCGCGCCGCGGAGCGTTACGCCGAGCGATTGAAAATGAGCGGTCAGCTCGCCAAGTGTCGGCATGGCAAAAACCTCCATTAAATATTCGATTAGATGTGTTAAAAAGTTATTTAAACGAGTTAAAAACGGTTGAATGTATATATTCTATATTATTTTTGATATTTATGGCTGTTTTTGTCTATGGCGCCGGCCGATGGTCTGTTAGGATAGATGACAGGGAGTTGGGAACTCTCATTTCAGAAAGGTGGGGTTGCCGTGGCGGAATTTATTCGGTGGTTTGACGAGCTTCGAGTGACTGATGTGCCTCTGGTCGGGGGCAAGGGTGCTAACCTTGGCGAGCTGACGTCGGCGGGGGCCGCTGTGCCTCCGGGCTTTTGCGTCGTCGCGCCGGCTTACAGCGCGTTTATCGACGGCGCGGGGCTGAAGGAGCCGATCGTCAAGCTGCTTTCGGGGCTGGACCCGGAGGATACGGCGGAGCTGCAGAGCCGGTCGGCGGAGATTCGTCGGCTGATCGTTGGGGCCGAATTCCCGAAGAATATGGCGCGCGAGATCACGGCGGCGTATGGGGCTCTGTGCAAGACGCTGAACGAGGAGAACGCGGCGGTGGCGGTTCGCAGTTCGGCGACGGCCGAGGATCTGCCGGACGCTTCGTTCGCCGGCCAGCAGGATACGTTCCTGCACGTGCAGGGTATCGATATGGTGATCCGCAAGGTGAAGGACTGCTGGGCGTCGCTGTGGAACGCCCGGGCGATTTATTACAGAGCGAAGCAGAACTACGATCATTTCAGCGCGGCGCTCTGCGCTGTTGTGCAGGCGATGGTGCAAAGCGAGCTTGCCGGCGTGATGTTCACCGCTAATCCGGTGACGGGCGAGCGCGGGCAGATTATGATTAACGCCAGCTGGGGGCTTGGCGAGGCCGTTGTGAGCGGTTCGGTGAGCCCGGACGAGTACATTCTGAGCAAGGACAGTCTGACCGAGCTGGATGTGGTGGTGGCGTCCAAGAAGACGATGGTCGTCGAGAAGAGCGGCGGCGGGACGGCTGACGTGGCTGTGGCCGACTATTTGGGCCCAGAGTGGGTGGACAAGCGCTGCATGTCCGCTCAGGCCGTGAAGGAGCTGGCGGGCGTGGGCAAGTCGATTGAGGAGCACTACGGCGCGCCGATGGACGTTGAGTGGGGCGTGGACCGCCGGACGAAGAAGCTCTACGTGCTGCAGGCTCGGCCGATTACGACGCTGAAAGGGCAGTCGGCCGAGGGGGCGGCGAAGAAGGAAGGTCCTCACGATAAGGCGAAGTTGACGGTGCTGGTGCGCGGACTGGCGGCTTCTCCGGGTATCGCTCACGGGCGGGTGGTGTTCATCGACGACTTGAGCCAGATTGACCGGGTGAAGACCGGCGACGTGATGGTGACGGCGATGACGAACCCGGATATGGTCCCGGCGATGAAGAAGGCCGTTGCCGTAGTGACCGATGAGGGCGGCCGGACATGTCACGCGGCGATCGTGAGCCGAGAGCTGGGGATTCCCTGCATTGTCGGCTCCAAGTCGGCGACGACTGTTCTTCAGGAGGGCATGGAAGTGACGGTTGACGCGACCCGCGGCGTGGTCTATCGCGGGCGGGTGGACCTGTCGAGCGACGAGGACAAGCACTCTCCGCTGGCGCCTGCGGCGGCGGGTCGGACGGTCGTTCAGGAGACCGCGCCGGTGACGGGGACGAAGATTTACATGAACTTGGGCGACGCTTCGATCGTCGGCAAGTACAAGGACCTGCCGTTCGACGGGATTGGGCTGATGCGGACCGAGTTCATTTTCTCTCATCTGGGTGTTCACCCGATGCACCTGCTGCGCACCGGGCGGGGTCAGATGCTGATCGACGATATGTCAGACGCTGTGAGCACGGTCGCTCAGGCGATTTATCCCCGTCCGCTGGTTGTCCGGATGAGCGATTTCCGTACGAACGAGTTCCGCGGCCTTGAGGGCGGCGACCAGGTGGAGCCGGAGGAAAACAACCCGATGATCGGCTGGCGCGGCGTGTCGCGCTACATTTCGCCGGCGTATGAGGAAGGGTTCCGGCTGGAGTGCAAGGCGATCAAGAAGGTTCGGGACGAGTTCGGGCTGATCAACGTGTGGGTGATGCTGCCGTTTGTGCGCACGACTTGGGAGCTGGCGCGGGTCAAGAGCGTGATGGCGTCCGAAGGGCTGATTCAGAATAAGTCGTTCAAGATCTGGATTATGGCCGAGGTTCCGGCGGTGGTCTTCCAAGCTGACGAGTTCGCCAAGATGGTCGACGGGTTTAGCATCGGCAGCAACGACCTGACCCAGTTGGTGATGGGCGTGGACCGCGATTCGGGCGTGCTGAACACGATGGGATACTTCGACGAGCGCGACCCGGCCGTGCAGAAGGCTATCCTGACGTTGATCGAGGCGTGCCACCGCGCGGGCATTACCTGCTCGATCTGCGGGCAGGGGCCGTCGCTGTACCCGGATTTTGCTGAATTTTTGGTGCGCAACGGTATTGACAGCATGAGCGTGAACCCCGACACGGTGAGCTATACCCGCCGACTGGTGGCTGCTGTGGAGCAGCGTCTCATTTTGAACAGCCTGCGGAATCGGTAGCGGTCGGGGAATTGACAACTGAACAGAGGCCGATACAATAGGGCCGAACCGAAGAGGACCGATTTCGGTCCTCTTCCCTTATTCTGGCTGTCGATCAGGAGGTGAGGAAACTGTTCAGGCAATTGGAAGATCGCGAGCGGCAGTTTCTCTCTCCGCGGGTTCAGCGTCTTATCTATAGACTGCAGCAGGACGGCGGTGTGACGCCGAACGAACTCGAGCTGGCCGTCACGATGGCCGCCGGGGGCGGGGAGCTCGCGGGCCGTCAGACGGACGTGAGGGAGTTTATGGCGCTGCTCGACCGGGTAGTGCTCCGAAGCGCCGGAAAGAACTGGGAGATCGCTCCTATTTTGGACGATCCGGCTTCTGCTGATTTGAACTAGGAGGCACGAATGGCACAGAGAAAAAGCGATCGGCCGAGCGACGTTTCGGTGGCTGGGAAAGCGCCGGCGTCGCGCCGGACCGCCGGGATCAGAAAAACGACGGCGAAGGCCGCGAAGCCTTCGGCGGAGGAAACCCCGTCCCTAGCGAAGACGGCCCGGCCGAAGGCAGCGGCCAAGAAAGCCGCGTCTGGAACGAAGACGGCCGCTAGGCCGGCAGCGGCGAAAAAGACGACGGCTCGGAAGAAAGCCGAGCCGAAAACGGCTGCTCGGCCGCGGTCCCTTCGGAAAGCCACCGGCTCGAGCGCGGCCGGCGCCGGCAGGAAAAGCGCCGCGGCGGCGGAGCCGGGCGTCAGAAAAGGGACGCTGGTTGTCGTCGAGTCGCCGACGAAGGCCAAGTCGCTGGATAAAATGCTCGGCGCAGGCTACACGGTGAAGGCAAGCGTCGGGCACATTATGGACTTGCCGAAGAGCCGGCTGGCCGTGGACGTGGACCACGGGTTTGAGCCTGAGTACATCCTCGTCCGCGGGAAAACGTCGGTGAAAAACGAGCTGGTGAAAGCCGCCCAGTCGGCCAAGCACGTTCTGCTGGCGTCGGACCCTGACCGAGAAGGTGAGGCGATCGCTTGGCACCTGGCCCGGCTGTTGGGCGTTGACCCGAAAAGCGACTGCCGGATTCGTATGCACCAGATTACCCGTCAGGCTGTGACCGACGCTGTGGCTTCTCCCGGCCCGATCGACCAAGATCTGGTGGACGCCCAGCAGGCGCGGCGCGTTCTGGATCGGCTCGTGGGGTATACCTTGAGCCCGCTTCTGTGGAAGAAGATTCGCAGGGGGCTTTCAGCCGGCCGGGTTCAGTCGGTGGCGCTTTCGATCCTGTGCGATCGGGAGAAGGAAATTGAGGCGTTCGTCCCCCAGTCGTACTGGCCCGTGACGGCTCGCGCGTCGAGCCTTGACGGAAAACGGTCGTATGAACTGGCGGTTGAGCGCTGGAACGGCGAGTCAGTTATGGAAGACGGGCGGCCGATGAAAATCGACTCCCAGCAGAAGGCTGACGAGATCTGCGCCGAGCTGCGACGCGTTTCGCCGGTCGTGACCAGCTTTGAGACGAAGGAGTCGGCCCGACGCGCGCCCGCGCCGTTTAAGACGAGCACGCTTCAGCAGGAGGCGGCGCGCCGGCTGCGCTACTCGCCTCGGCGGACGATGGCGATCGCCCAGAGCCTTTTTGAAGGCGTTTCCCTGCCCGGCCGGGGGCCTGTCGGGCTGATTACCTATATGAGAACTGATAGCCTCCGCTTTGCGCCGGAGGCTTTGGCGGCCGTCCGAGCGCTGATTCACGAGCGGTTCGGCGCCCGTTTCCTGCCGAAAGAGGCCAACGCCTTTCAGGCGCGGGCCGACGCGCAGGACGCCCACGAGGCGATTCGGCCTACCGATTTTGCCCTTGACCCCGATTCGATTCGCGCTGCCTTGACTGACGAGCAGTACGGCCTGTACCGGCTGATCTGGCGCCGCGCGGTGGCCAGCCAGATGACGCCTGCGCAGGTCGCCTCATCGACCTTGACGGCCGAGGCGGGGGCGGCCGGTCTGAAAGGGACCGGCTCGCGGGTGATTTTCCCCGGCTGGGGGGAAGTGTGGCCGCTGGACTTAAAGGACACTCTGTTGGCTGAGGCGGTCAAGGGCGAGACGCTTCGGCTGGACGAGTGCTTCAGTGAGGCGAAGCAGACCCGCCCGCCGTCCCGGTACACAGAAGCCCAACTGATTAAAGTGCTTGAGGATAAGGGGATCGGCCGGCCTTCCACCTACGCCGCCATTGTGGAGACGCTTTACGACCGGGACTACGCCCGCCGGGACGACGACCGGCGGCTCGAGCCCAGCCCGCTGGGCCGCACGGTAGAGAAATTCCTGAAAGATCATTTTGACTCGTCGAGCCAGTCGCCAATCATGGAGACGGACTTCACCGCCCATATGGAAGAATCTTTGGACAGCGTGGAGTCGGGGCAGAAGCCTTGGCGGGACGTGCTGGGGCAGTTCTGGAAGCCCTTTTTAGAGGCGGTAGCCAAGGCTGACGAGGCTGCTCCGCTGCCCAAGCCGGAGCCTGAACTGACCGGGGAAAACTGCCCGGAGTGCGGCCGCCCGCTGGTCAAAAAGCGGAGCCGGTTCGGCGAGTTCATCGGCTGCAGCGGGTACCCGGAGTGCAAGTACATTAAGCCGCCGACGATCGGCGTGCCCTGCCCAAAGTGCGGCGCGTCCTGCGGCGGAGAAGTGGTGAAACGGCGAAGTAAAAAGGGACGGACGTTTTATTCCTGCAGCCGGTACCCGGACTGCGATTTCGTCTCGTGGAACCGGCCGGCGGGCAAAAAGTGCCCGTCCTGCGGGACTGATATGGTCTACATGCCCCGGGCGCGCAAGGCCGTTTGTCCGGCCTGCGGCGCCAAGGACGAGGAAGACAGTTGAAGCGGCACGTTACCGTTCTCGGCGGCGGGCTGGCCGGTAGTGAGGCGGCGTGGCAGCTGGCCCGACGCGGCTGGAACGTGACGCTGGTGGAAATGCGGCCGGTTCGGTCGACGGAAATTCACGTCTCCGACCGGCTGGGCGAGCTGGTGTGCAGTAACTCTCTTGGGGCCGACGGGCGGAATCCCGCCGGCCTTTTAAAAGACGAGCTTCGAACGTTCGGCAGCCTAATTATGGAAGCGGCCGATCAAACAGCTGTTCCGGCCGGTAAGGCGCTGGCGGTCGACCGAACCGCCTTTTCAGCCTTCATCACCGAGCGGCTGAGCTCCCTGCCGTCGGTGGTGATTGAGCGGCGAGAAGCCGTGACGCTGCCGGAAGGACCGGTCATTTTGGCTACCGGCCCGCTGACGTCCCCGTCGCTGAGCGACGCGCTGTCCGAGGCCTTGGGCGGCTTGGACCTTTACTTTTACGACGCGGTGGCTCCGGTCGTGGCCGCCGAATCGCTCGATATGGCGGTCATTTACCGGCGCGACCGGTGGGGCGAAAGCGGGACTGGCGACTACCTGAACTGCCCGATGGAACGGGAAGAGTACGACCAGTTCGTCGCCGCGCTGACGTCGGCCGAGCGGGCGCTACTGCACGACTTTGAAAAGCCCCGGTACTTTGAGGGGTGCATGCCGGTGGAAGTGCTGGCGTCCCGGGGGCCGCAGACGCTTCGGTTCGGCCCAATGCGGCCCGTGGGACTTGAACGGCCTGACGGGAGTCGGCCGTACGCGGTGGTTCAGCTGAGAGCGGAGACGGCGGATCAGCGGTCATACAACCTAGTGGGCTTTCAGACGAACCTCAAGTGGAAAGAGCAGGCCCGGGTCTTTTCGATGATTCCCGGGTTAGGACATGCCGAGTTCCTTCGCTACGGCGTGATGCACAGAAATTCCTACGTGGACGCGCCACGGTGCCTGAATAAGCTGCGGCTGAATGGCAGGCCAGACGTCTGGATCGCCGGGCAGCTGTCCGGCGTCGAAGGGTACGTCGAAAGCTGTGCGATGGGGCTTGCCGCCGCGCTGGAGCTTGACGCGCTGACGGGCGGGCGAGAGTCGGTCCCGTGGCCGGAGGAGACGGCCACAGGGGCGCTTCTCGCCCGGCTGGCCGATCAGACGGGCAAGCGTTTTCAGCCGGTCAACGTGAACCGTGGAATTTTCCCGCCTCTTGACGATGCCCCCAAGCGGGCCAGCAGGGAGGACAAGGCGCAAGCGGTCTACCGGCGCGGGATCACCGCGCTGGCCGAAATGCTTCAAAGCAGGCCGGACCTAAAAAGCCCAGAGGGGCGAGAATAGGTTCGGCGCAGGGGACGACGCGTAAACACGTAAGAAGCCCGAAAGGAGGCCAGCCAGAATGCCGCCTTTTCGGGCTTCAATTTTGAATTGAAGCATGTTAAGCTATTTTCAATTGTTCATATGGACAATATAAATCGAGCTATACATATCTTTCAGAACATTTTGTCAGGAGGCAGAGGCGTGGCGGCGTTCGATTTGGAGACGTGGATCGGCCGATATATCGACTGGATCAGCCTTGCCCAGAACTGTTCTCCGGCGACGGCGCTGAATTACCGAAGCGACTTGGAGCAGTTCGCCGCTTTTGCCGGACAGAAGGGAGAAGCCGACCTGTCGGCTCTGACGCCTGAGCGGGTTCGGCTTTTCATTCGGGGGCTGTCGGGCTGGGGGCTGAGCGCCACGTCGGTTTCACGCAAGCTGTCGGCCCTGCGTGGCTTTTGCGGGTACTTAACGGATCAGTCGGCCATTCCGTCTGATCCGACGCTGCCGATTCGCGGCCCGAAGTGGCCGGATCACCTGCCGCAGGCTCTGACACAGGATGCGGTGAACCGGCTCATCAGTGCCGCAGGGACGATCGAGCCGGCGGCGCGAAACCGCTGTTTGCTCGAGCTGGCCTACAGCGCCGGGCTTCGGGTCGCCGAGCTGGTAAGCCTCAAGTGGTCCGATTTAGACGAGACGGAGCGGTGGATTACCGTGATGGGTAAAGGGAGCAAGGAACGGATGGTCCCATACGGCCAGTGGGCGGCCAGCGCTCTGGCGGAGTGGAAGGCCCAATGTCCGCCCAGCGAAAAGGGCTGGGTGTTTCCCGGCAAGGGCGGCAAGTCCCTGACCGAGCGGACCGTTCATCGGCTCGTCGAGGCGGCTTCCCAATTGGCTGGGACGCCGGGGGCGTCTCCCCACACGCTGAGACACTGCTTTGCTACTCATATGTTGGAAGGCGGCGCGTCGGTCAAGGCGGTACAGGAGCTTCTCGGGCACGAGAGCCTGCTGACGACGCAGAGATATTTGAGAATCAGCCCGGAGCGGCTGAGAAGGAGTTACGACGATGTCAATGACGACCTTAGCGAACGGGACGGCCTTTGAACCGATTCACGGCACGACCATCGTCTGCGTTAGAAAAGACGGATCTGTTGCCATGGCCGGCGACGGCCAGATGACGATGGGCAGTCAAATTTTGAAGGCTGGGACCGTGAAGGTCCGCCGGCTGTACAAGGACAGCGTGTTAGTCGGCTTTGCCGGCACGACGGCCGACGCGATGACGCTGATGGATCTGCTGGACAAGAAGCTGGAAGAGTACAGCGGCAACCTGCTGAGGGCTGCCGTTGAGCTGACAAAGACCTGGCGGACCGACAGAATGCTGCGCCACTTGGAGGCCATGATGCTGGCCGCCGATCGGGAGCACACTGTTCTGATATCCGGCGCCGGCGACGTGGTAGAGCCGGAAAACGACGTGGCGGCTATCGGCTCAGGCGGCGGTTTTGCGCTGGCGGCTTCCCGGGCCTTGATGATGGGAAGCTCGTACGACGCCAAGAAGATCGCCGAAACGGCGATACGCATCGCCTCTGAAATTTGCATCTACACCGACGACAAAATTACCGTGGAGGTTCTCTGATGGCTGAAATTTACAACGCCGACTCTCTTCAGCCGGCGGCAATTGTGGCTTACCTTGACCGGTACATCGTCGGTCAGACGGAAGCCAAGCGGGCCGTCGCGGTCGCCCTGCGCAATCGGGTGCGGCGACGGCGGCTTCCGGAGGAGCTGGCAGCTGAAATCACGCCCAAAAACATTCTGATGGTCGGCCCGACGGGCGTCGGAAAAACCGAGATCGCCCGACGGCTGGCGTCGCTCGTTCAGGCTCCGTTCGTCAAGGTTGAGGCCACCAAGTTCACCGAAGTTGGGTACGTGGGCCGGGACGTTGAGTCGATGGTCCGCGACTTGGTCGAAGCGGCCGTCCGGATGGTCAAGGAACGTATGGCCGCCGAAAAAACGGACTCCGCGGCCAGTGCCGCCCGCGAGCGGATGATCGACTACCTCGTGCCGGTGAAGCGCTCCGGCGAGGGCGGCGGTATTCCGACCTTCATGAGCTACCTGAAAGGCGTCGAGGCTGACGAGCCGTCTCAGGGGCCGGAAATGAAAGACAGCACGCGGGACAAGATGCGCCGCCTGCTCGAAGAAGGCAAGCTGGACGACCGGGAAGTCGAAATTGAGGTGCAGGAGACGCCGCCGGCGACAGGAATGGACCAGTCGGCTATGGGCGTGAACATCGGCGAAATGCTCGGCTCGTTCATGCCCAAGCGGACGAAGCGCCGCCGGGTCAAGGTCAAGGACGGCCTGCGGATTCTGCAGGCAGAAGAGGCTGAAAAGCTCATCGACACCGACCGGGCCCATCAGGAGGCCATCAAGTCGGCTCAGGACGAGGGAATCATCTTTATCGACGAAATCGACAAGGTTGTCGCCAGCGAAAACCGGGGCGGGGCCGACGTGAGCCGAGAGGGCGTTCAGCGGGACTTGCTGCCCATCGTCGAGGGCTGCACGGTTCCCACCAAGTACGGCCCGGTGAAGACCGACCACATGTTGTTTATCGCCGCCGGGGCGTTCCAGTCGGTCAAGCCGAGCGACCTTGTTCCGGAACTGCAGGGACGGCTGCCGCTTCGAGTGGAGCTGTCGGCTCTGCGGAAAGAGGATCTGTCGAAAATTCTCACCGAGCCGCGGCACAACCTTCTCGATCAGTACAAGGCCCTGCTGTCCACTGAAGGCGTGGAGCTGTGCTTTACCGCTGACGGCATCGACCGGCTGGCTGAACTGGCCGAGCGGACGAACCGGGAAAGCGAGAACATCGGCGCCCGAAGGCTCCACACCATGCTGGAGCGGGTGCTGGAGGACGTGAGTTTTTCTGCCAGCGACTACGCCGGTCAGACCGTGACGATCGACCGGGCGGCGGTGGATAAAAAACTGGCTGATATTGCCGCAAACGTCGATCTGCGGCGGTATCTGCTCTAACGAAAGGAGACGGCGCGAATGAGTCAGAACGAAGATATTCGGGTGTGCCAGGGGAAAGCCAAGGACGAGATGGACGAACTTCTGGCGACCACCCGTCTGGTCAATCGGACCATGCAGGGCCGCCGGGAGGGCGAGACCCTGGACTACAGCAAACTCGCCAAGGCTTTAGGGACGTTTTCAACGGCGAACGCCTACCTGATCGGCTGCGACGGCCGCGTGCTTGGCTACTCGTGGCAGGAGGGGTACAGCAGCAAGGTCCTCGAGACGAGTTTTAGGCAGGGGATAATGCCCGAATCGCTCGTCGAGCGGGTCAACCATCAGCGCGAGACCGTCGTCAGCCATGCCGACGCGTACCTCTTCGACGACGCGGCGCAGAACCCGTCGGAGAAGACCGCCCTGTTCGTGCCGATTTACGGCGGCGCAGAGCGGCTCGGAACGCTGATCCTTTCCCGGCTGGGCGCCGAGTTCAGCACGAAAGACCTCGTTTCGGCCGAGTATTTGGCGACGATCGTGGGGCTTGAGATCCTGCACGATCGGGGGCGGCAGATCGAAGAAGAAGGCCGGGAGCGGCTGATCGTCCAAATGGCGATGAGAGCCCTCTCGTATTCGGAGGTCCAGTCGATTCGCCATATCATCGAAGAGCTGGACGGCTTTGAGGGCGTCGTCGTGGCGAGCCGCGTCGCTGACCGGGTTGGGGTGACCCGGAGCGTGATCGTCAACGCGTTCCGCAAGCTGGAAAGCGCTGGCATCATCGAGAGCCGCTCGCTCGGCATGAAAGGCACACATCTGCGCATTTTGAGCCCGCTTTTTGTGAGCGAGCTAGGAGTCTCGTTTGATGGACGGTGATCGATCGGTGAGAGTACTGACCTACTTCAGCCCGCCGGCTCGGACTCGCTGGCTAAAAAAGGCCTCTCGTGCGTTTCTTGCTGCAGCTACCTTCTTTGCGGCGCAGGGCGTCGTTTTCGCTTCCTCAGTCAGCCAGGCCGAATGGGACGCGCTGACGCGCAAGGTGCTGGGCAATTACGAGGAGTCTAAAAAGGCTTCCCACAGAAAGGTGAATCTCAGCCCGAGCCCGGTTCAGGTTTCTCAGCCCCGCACAGCTGGCGTCGCCCAGTCCATCAGCAGTTTCTTCAGGCGGTTTAACCCCCAACTCTCCCAGAAGACCGCGGACCAGTACAGCCAGTACGTCTGTGAGGCCAGCGCTCATTTTGGCGTGGATCCTGCACTGATGGGGGCGCTGATCGTCCGTGAGTCTGGCGCAAAAGAGAAGGCCTTGTCCCGGTCTGGGGCCGTCGGGCTGACGCAGGTCCTGTGGAAAGTGCACAAGTCGACGCTTCCGAAGGCTTTTTCCCAGATCAAAACTCGGAAGGACTTGTTTGAGCCGGAGAACAACATCTGGGCTGGGACGTGGATTTTCTCCGGCTACCTGAAAGGCGCCGGGGGGAACGAAAAAGCTGCTCTCCTGAGGTACCTGGGGCGGAATAATACCCTGTACGTCCAACAGGTTCTGGCATATCGGAAAGAGATTGCCGCGGGCCGTTAGGTTCGTTTCCCCCCTTTCTTTTTCACAGTGAATTATGATATTCTTTTGACGAAGCTCGAAGCTCAGTTTTTCCGGGATGAAAGAGCATACATGAGATGAAACGAGGAGGAAAAGTCATGGAAAGACTGGTCAACGACGTATATCTCTCCGGGGTTCTCCACTTTCTGAAGGGCAATGATCGGGGCGAAAGCAGACTTGGCAAGTACGTTGAGTTCTCACTGAAGCGTGAATTTAAGGACACCGACGGGTGCGACCGAATTGACTTTCTGAGAATGCGCGCTTTCGATCAGTCGCTGCAGGACTGGATTCTTCAGCAGGAAGAGGGGGTCCCGGTTTGGATCGCCGGTGAACTCCGGTCATCGCTTGGCAGCGGACGTAACTACGTGTTGGTGACCCGTATTCAGAAACTGAATCAGATTTAGCACTCTCGCTTCACAGCGAACCAGAAACAAAAAAACCGAAAGGAGTCTCACCCAGAGCAATGGAACAGACGGAAGCGAAAACCGCGTCATCTCTGCTTCCCGGAGATGTTGTCACCGGGACGGTCGAACAAATCATGCCATACGGAGCGTTTGTGCGGCTCTCCGACGGTCAGCGGGCGATGATTCACATTTCCCAGCTTTCTCACAGGTTCATTAAAAAGGTCGAGGACGTCCTTCAGCTCAACCAGGAGGTCAAGGCGAAAGTCACCAAGATCGACGAGCGGGGGCGAATTGACCTTTCGATGAAGGTTCTCGAAGAACCGATGCCCGCTCCGCGTCCGTCTCGCAGTTCCTCGGCGCAGTTCGGCGATGGGGACGACTTTGAGAAAAAACTGTCCTCGTTCCTCAAGGTGAGCGAGGAAAAAATTTCGACTATGATGTCCAAGAACGCCAAGAACGGGCGGCCTCCGCGCCGCAAGGGCGCGCGCCCGTAAGGATGAGAGGCCCCTTTTTAGGGGGGCGCTCGGTAGGCTCAGCCTGCCGCCGGATTGTGGAAGGCCAGATGGCGTCTCGGCGGTTCAATGAGAGGGCTTTGATTGGTGTCGGATCGTACTGTTCCTGGGGATATCCCCAGGTTATCGTTTGCCGACCGCTGGTTGGCGCCCGTCCGTTTCCGACCTCGTTTTGGCTAACCTGCCCTTGGCTCGTCAAACAGTGCGGATGCCTTGAGTCAGCTGGCGGCGTCGGTCAGTTGGAAGCCTTTCTCGCGGACCGGGGGGCGCAGTGGCGCGACTATCAGAGGCGGTACGCGGCTTTTCGGCTGTCGCTGCTTTTGCCTCATCAGGAGGCTTTTCTGCGGCGGTTCTGCCGTCCGCTCTGGATCAGCATTGCGAAGCGAGGCGTCGGAGGTCTCAGAACTACCGAGCTCCCGTCGGTTAAATGCCTTCACCTGCAGGTGGGGGCTTGGCTGGGAATGGGAGAGCATCCGGCCCAGTCTTGGCTTTCTGATTCCATTGGCCCGATTGATTGTCCTGATCGAGCGTGCTCCCGGTTTGAAGAAAATGTATTCTGACGGCAAAATCACTTTGAGGGCTTGAAAAATCAGCTCGAATTGTGTATCATTCCCCAGTGACGCGTCGTCGAGAGTCGTTAGCTCAGTCGGTAGAGCACCGGACTTTTAATCCGGGTGTCGCGAGTTCAAGTCTCGCACGACTCACCATTGGTCCCATTGTCTAGTGGCCTAGGACACCGCCCTTTCACGGCGGTAGCGCGGGTTCGAATCCCGCTGGGACCGCCACCATGCCGACTTAGCTCAGTTGGTAGAGCAGCGCACTCGTAATGCGCAGGTCTCCAGTTCAAGTCTGGAAGTCGGCTCCACGAAGTTTTGCCCCGCGGAAACGCGGGGCTTTTTTGTATCTTTCCGGCCTTTGCCGTTGAACCATGCGGCAGTCGTTGCGCCAACTCGTCCGACTTGATACAATATGTTCTGATATTGTGCCAAGTTTACCGTCCGCAGGGTTCAGCGAGGCTGGAACTGGACGTGGGAAAAGCGAAAGGATACGGGATGTTTTCACCAGTCAAGCAAATTGTGCTTCTTCGGCACGGGGTGACAGACTGGAACTGTCAGTCCCGGTATCAGGGGCGCAGTGACGTGTCGCTGAACGAAGACGGCAGGCGGCAGGCGGCTGCTTGCCGCGACGTGGTTCAAGGCTGGAATCCCCAGCTGATATTCACGAGTCCGCTCTCCAGAGCGACCGAAACTGCCGTCTTGGCTTCCGGCAGGTCCGTGGGCGATATGACCGTCTGCCCGGAGCTCTGTGAAATATCGTTCGGCAAGTGGGAGACCTGCACGAGAGATGAAATCGCGTCGTCTTGGGCGGATGCCTACGCGAGCTGGGGAGAAGATCCCGATTCAGTCACTCCCCCGGACGGCGAGTCGTTCCTGTCGGTTCGGGAGCGTGCGGCGGGCGTTCTGCGGCGCGCCGCCCAGTCGGAGGAGGCTCGGATATTGATCGTGAGCCACGGCGGGACGCTTCGGGCTTTGCTTGCTGAGGCGCTTGGGGCGCCGAGCCGCGCCACTTGGAGGTTCTGCCTGAATAACTGCAGCCTGACCGGGCTCGAATATTGGAACGGCCAGTTTTGGCTCAGCTTTTCCAACGACTGCCGGCACCTCAGTTCCTGCTCGCGGCCGACCGCTATGGACGCTGAGGGCGGGCTTGACTCGGAAAATGAAAGATTTGACCTGTTTTCTCGATCGTAAGTGAGACTCTCTGTTACAATAATTTGTTGGACAGTTCTCAAAACTCTTGTTTGGAGATCGCAAACGGAAGGGGAATTTTTTAATGTTGATTAAACTGAAAATTTGCCTGTTGGGTTTGCTGCTGACAGCTGCCATGGTCTCGAGCTGTTTTGCGGCTACGGTGGATCACATCAAGGTAGTTGGCAACACTACCGTGTCCAGTGACTACGTGCTTTCGATCGTGAAGACAAAACCCGGTGAAGAGGCGAATCAGCAAGTCGTTTCAGACGATATTAAAGCCATCTTCAACTTGGGGTATTTCTCGAACGTCGACGCGCACTTTGTAACCGGCGACGACGGCCTGACGCTGGAGTTTCAAGTGACTGAAAATCCTGTGGTTAAGGATATTCAGTTTGAAGGCAATACGCTGTACAAAGAAAAGACGTTGAAAAGCCTTCTGTTTACGAAGCCGGGTATGACGTTCAACTCAGCGTTCTTCCGCAACGACCTTCAGCGGCTGCGGGATCGTTTCCAGAAGGACGGATACTCGATGACCCGGATCAAAAATGTTGAAATGCACGATGGCGTCGTCGTCGTACAGCTGGGGGAAGCCCGGGTCGGCGAGGTCGTCATTCAGGGCAACAAGCGGACCAAGTCGGCGGTTATTCGCCGCTATTTCCCGATGAAAACAGGCGACATGCTCAACGCGACCACGCTGCGCCGGTCGGTTGGCAAGCTTCGCTCCCTTGGCTATTTGAGCGACGTTTCAGTCGGTTTTGAACCGACTGACGATCCGAATGTTGTCGATCTGATCCTGACCGTAACGGAGAAAAAGAGCGCCGCGCTGACCCTTTCGATTGGTTACGGTTCGAGCAGCGGTCTGAGCGGCGGAGCCAGCTTCAGAGAGTCCAACTTCGGCGGCTGGGGCCGCGTCCTTGACGTGGGATTTGACAAGGGCGACTACAGCAATTACTGGATCAACTTCTCCGATCCGTACATGGACAAGAAGAACTTTTCTTGGAAGGTCAGCGGGTACTACTCGGAGGACGACGAGCTGACCTACCGGGACGAGCAGTTGGATATGTTCAAGTTCGATGAAAAGCGGTACGGAGCGTCGGTCGGTATTGGCAGAAAGTTCGGCCGAAAAGGTGAACTTAGCTGGTTCTTCACCGCGGACTGGCATAAAAACGAAGTGACGACCGGCCCGTATGCGGCTGACAACAGAGCCCTTGCGGCTAAATATGGCGTCTCCGCCGCCGAGATTGAGAAGTTCTACACCGACAACGACTCGTTGAACACGAAGATTTTTTCGACCACTCTTGAGCTGACTCGGGACAACACGGACCCGTATCTGCCCTACGCGAAGGGCGACCGCGAGACTATCGGCGTTCAGCAGGCGTGGGATGTCCTTGGCGGCGACAAGTCCTACACGAAGTATTGGGCCGAAGCTTGTTTCTACTATCCAATGCCTTGGCTTCAGGACTTCGTCAAGTTGGGGATGACGGAAGACCGTCCGGCGGTGTTGGCGCTCCGAATCAGAGGTGCTGACTCGAGCAGCGACAGCCTGCCGTTCTCTGAGCGGTATTCTATCGGCGGCGCGCGGACTGTCCGCGGCTACGAGTCGTCGTACATGCGCGATGTGCGCATGGCTCTGGCCAACGTGGAGTTCCGAGTTCCTATTGACGAGAACTTTTCGATTGTTGGGTTCTATGACATCGGTCGGGTCTGGCGCGGCGGCACGAGGGCGCCCTTCCTTCCTTCGACGGTTGATTCTGACGAGTGGCTGAAATCGCCGGGTGTCGGGATTCGCTTTAAGTCGCCCTTTGGCCTGATTCGCGTCGACGTGGCTCGGGGCGATCGGCCCAACGGCAAGAAAGAGACCGAGTACCACTTCGGTTTCGGCGAGATGTTCTAATCGGACCTTTTCTGAAATTGGAGGGGACGGGATGGGAAAACAGACCCTGAGTCTGGCAGAACTTGCTGAGGCTGTAGGCGGAAAGGTTTCTGGAAACGGCCGGCGGAGTGTCTCCGGCGTTTCTCCGGCAGGAGTCTTTGACGCCGACCGGCTGAGCTTCGTGGACTCGCCAGAATTGGCCAAGTCTGTCCCCTCAGAAGTCCCTGTCTTAGCTGAGGAAGGTAAGTTCCCTGCCGGCTATGACGGCGTTATCGTTAAGTCGTTTCGCCAGTCGATGGCCCGAGTCCTAGCCCTTTTCGAGCCCCGCACGCCTGTATGCCCCGGTGTTTCGCCTGCGGCCAGCGTTTCCCCCGGCGCGTTAGTAGACGCTTCTGCGTTCGTCGGCCCGTTCTGCGTCGTCTCCCGGGGAGCAAAAATCGGCCCCAACGTCAGGCTGACGGCTCGGGTCTACGTCGGTGAGGATGTTCAGGTCGGCGAGGGAACAGTCCTTGAACCAGGGGTGACCATTCACCGGAGATGTTCCGTTGGTAGAGACTGTTATGTCGATGCCGGTACTGTGATCGGAAGCGACGGTTTTGGGTTTATTCCCGGCGGGCCGGATTCGAGCCCTGTGAAGATACCTCAAATCGGCGCGGTGAAGGTTGGCGACCGGGTGTCGATTGGCGCCTGCGTGACGATCGATCGGGGCACAATTGGCGACACGACGGTCGGTGACGACACAAAGATCGACAACCAAGTTCAGATCGGCCACAACGCCCAAATCGGCCGCAACTGCATTATCACCAGCCAGTCCGGCCTGTCTGGCAGCGTGGTAATCGAAGACGGCGCGATTCTCGCCGTCAGGAGCGGGATTCAGGACCACCGGCGGGTCGGCCGCGGTGCGGTCGTCGCCGCGCTTTCAGGCGTGACGAAGGACGTCCCGGCTGGCGCCGTTGTGTCCGGTTTTCCCGCCAGAGACCACAGGGAGGACTTCAAGACCCTAGCTCTGATTCGGCGTCTGCCTGAGCTGTTCGACCGGCTGAAGCGGTTAGAGTCCTCGAAGCAGGCCGACTGATGCGGCTGACGCTGAAAAACCCGATTCGTTTCGACGGAGTGGGACTTCACTCGGGTGAGCGCACTTCTGTTCAGCTCCTTCCGGCTCCTTCTGGAACCGGGTATCTGGTCAGGTTTGGCGGTGAGTCGTTCCAAATCTCCCAAGCCCAACGGAGCGGGGACGGCCGCGGGACCGTCCTGTCATTTGGCTCTCACAGGCTGATGACAGTGGAGCACATGTTAGCATCGCTGCGCGGCTTGGGTGTTGACGACGTCATAATCTGCCCCGACGGGATTGAGGCGCCCCTGTTGGACGGCAGCGGACTGGAGTACTGCCAAAGGCTGGCCCAAAACGGCTTTGCTGAGCAGCCGGGCGATCGAGACTTTTTCTGTGTTGCCGCGCCTGTTGCCGTGCAGTCGCCAGACGGTCGAAAGGTTACTGCGGCACTGCCGGACGACGCCTTCCGTATTACTTATACGATTGACTACTCCGGCACTCCGATCGGGACACAGACGGCAACGGTCACCGTTGCCCCGGAGACGTTCATCGGGGAGCTCGCCCAGTGCCGGACGTTCTGCCTTGAGGCGGAAGTTGAGGCAATGCGAGCGGCCGGCCTTGGGCTCGGCGGGACGGTTGACACGGCCTTGGTTGTCGGAAGTGAAGGGCCTCTGGGCGGCAACGAGCTCCGCTGTTCGGATGAGTACGTTCGCCATAAGATGTTCGATTTTGTGGGGGATTTAACGTTAATTGGGCGTCCCTTGAAGGGACACTTTATTGGTATACGGGCCGGACACGCGATGCACCTGAAGCTGGTTGACAGGCTCGGTCGATGCGCTGAAAAATGCTAATGTGCGGTATGAGGAGACGAAGACATGTACGACGCGGAAGATCTGAAAAGCATTTTGCCTCACCGGTACCCGTTCCTTCTAGTCGATCGAGTTTTAGAGCTTGAGCCGGCAAAATCAGCGAAGGCAATCAAAAACGTCACGTTCAACGAGCCGTTTTTTCAAGGGCATTTCCCCCAAAAGTCCGTGATGCCTGGCGTCTTGATTTTGGAGGCTTTGGCTCAGACTGCGGGCGTGATGCTCGCTAAAGGATTCGGTCTCGAAGGGGCGGTTTCCTTTTTGACCGGCGTTGATAAGGCCAAGTTTCGGAAGATGGTCGTTCCGGGCGATCAACTGGTCATGGAGGTTCAGATGATCAGAACGCTCGGCCGAATGGGCAAGGTCAGCGCGACAGCGAAGGTTGACGATCAAATGGTCGCCGAGGCAATCCTCAGTTTCGCTCTTTTACCTAAAAGTTCGGAGGATGACCTCCGGAAGGAGGGAGAAAAATGACAGTTCATATTCACCCGACGGCAATCGTTTCTCCCAACGCGATATTGGGTGAGGGAGTCGAAATTGGTCCTTTCTGCATGATTGGAGATCACGTGACCATCGGCGACGGCACGGTCATCAGGCCGATGGTTCGTCTTTGCCAGTATGTTACTGTTGGGAAAAAATGCGTCATCTATGAAAGCGCGATCATCGGCGCCGAACCGCAGGATATGGGTTTTAAGGGCGAGGAAAGCTACGTCTGCATCGGCGACCGAACGATTATTCGGGAACACGTAACGATTCACCGCGGTACCGGGGCGGGACAGCGGACGACTGTCGGCAGCGACTGTCTGCTGATGGACAGCGTTCACGTAGGACACAACGTTTCCATCGGCAACAACGTGATCATTTCAAGCAAGTCTGGCTTGGCCGGATATGTTGAGGTGGGCGAGCATACGGTCATCGGCGGTTTAGCCGGCTTTCATCAGTTCCTGCGCATCGGCGAATACTGCATGGTCGGCGGTGCGTCGAAAAACGTCCAAGACATCCCTCCCTTTACGCTGGTGGACGGCCACCCGTCCCGGGTCTATGGCCTGAACGTGGTCGGATTAAAGCGCAACGGGTTCTCGCAGGAAAAACGGCTGCTGCTTCGGCACGCATATCAGCGCATTTACCACAGCGGACTTCCGATTCGTCAGGCTGTGGAAGAGCTGGCTAAGAATGCTACTGACAAGGACGTCCTGCGGATCATCGAGTTCTTCCGAAGCTCGAACCGGGGCCGCGGCGTCTGCACTTGGCCAAAAAGCCGCGGTCACGAACAGGATCGGTAGGCTGGTGTTCAGGTTACTGGCGCTTGACGTCGACGGCACTCTGACCGACGGAGGCGTGTTCATCGACGGGGCCGGTCACGAGTTTAAGCGTTTTCACGTTCGCGACGGCTTAGGCATTGCGATGTTTAAAGGAAGCGGCGGCACGGTGGCGCTGATCAGCGCCCGCCAGTCCGACGCTACTTTGGCTCGCGCGAAAGAGCTGGGTATGAAAGTCGTGATGAACGGTAAGGGCGAAAAACTGCCCGCTCTTCAGGAGCTCTGTCGGGAACTTGGAGTTTCTCAGAGCGAGACGGCCTACGTCGGCGACGATCTGAACGACTGTGCCTGCATTCGCTGGGCTGGGTTCGGCGCTGCAGTGGCTGACGCTGTCTCAGCTGCGAAAGAGGCTGCCGACTGGATTACCCAAAGCGGAGGAGGTTTCGGGGCTGTCCGAGAAGTTACGGACGAATTGCTTCGGCGTAATGCCGCGGAGTTGCAGAATGAAATGTTGCCGCACGCTTGACCGATATATTTCAAAAGAACTTGCTGGGCCGTTCCTGTTCGGCGTGATGGCTTTTTCTCTCATCATGGTGGCAGGCGGTCTGTTGTTCAAACTCGCCGACCTGATCATCGAACGAGGAGTTTCTCTCGCCGTGGCAGGTCGGCTCTTTGTGTACGAGCTGCCCGGCGTGGTCGTGCTCACTCTGCCGATGTCGTGCCTGCTGGGGGCCCTTTTGGGCTTCGGCGCGATGTCGACGAACAGCGAAGTCGTCGCTTTGAAGGCGTCAGGGATATCGTTTTGGCGAATGAACTGGCCGGTAATTTTCTGGGCGGTTATCATCTCTATCCTCTCTCTGATACTGAACGAGACCCTTGTGCCTTTAGGTCAGCGGGCAGCTGAAAACGTGATGACCTTTGAGGTGGCCAAGCAGAAGCCTGTTTTAATTAAACAGGAGGTCTTCCTTCAGGCTCCCGGCGGCCGGGTCGTGTATGTGGGCAAGCTGGATCCGTCCAGCGGCAGTATGTCCAACGTCATCGTGCAGGAGCTGGCGAGCGGCAAATTGACCCGAATCACGGTGGCGCCGAACGGTCAGTGGGTGAGCGGAATCTGGTATCTGACTGACGGGGACGTCTACGAGATGAAGGAACCCGACGGCGTCGCACACTTGTTTCACTTTGCCAAGCAGGAGCTGCCGATTTCTTTAACCCCGCGTCAGATTGCTAACACGTCGGTCAAGCCCGACGACCTGAGCGCCTCTGACCTGTATCGGTATATTGCGGCGATGAAAATGCAGGGCAAAGATATTTCCGCCCTGTGGGTCAAGTTCCATTTCAAACTGGCCGTCCCATGGGCGTGTGTCATTCTCTCGCTGATCGGGACGTCGCTCGGCGTCAGCCACCAACGGCACGGCAACCGAAGCGTTGGTTTCGGGCAGAGCATTTTAATCGTGTTTCTGTACTACGTCCTGATGTCGGTCGGAAAATCGCTTGGCCAGACCAACGCTCTCCCTCCGGTGGTCGCCGGTTGGCTGCCGAATATCATTTTCTTAGTCGCTGCCGTCTTTCTGATCCGAAGGGCTGATCGATGAGCGGCAAACTGGCTCTTGTGGCCGGTGAAGGACGGCTGCCTTTGGCAATTCTTCAGGGACTTCGTCGGCGGGGTGAAACTGACCCGGCCGTCTTTTTGCTGTCCGACGATTCCGCTCCTTGGACCGATCTGGGCTGCGCGTTTAAGTCGGTGAAAAATCCGCTGGCCTTTGGGGTGATCCTGACGTCCATGCGTCTTGCCGGCGTTCGGCGGCTGATCCTTGCCGGGCGGGTGCCCAAGAAGCTGATGTACGACCGAAAGAACATGGACGAGACGTCGCGGTCGACGTTGGCAGAAGCGAGCGAAAGAAATGACCACAGCCTGCTTGGGGCTGTGGTCAGAACTATTGAACGGTTTGGAATCCGCGTCGTCCCGTATGAGGACGTCGTGCCGGAAATGGTGGTTTCAGAAGGACAAGTCTCTTCCGGGCGCCCCAGCGAAAACGAGATGGCAGACGCTCAGTACGGCTGGTCCGTCTTGGAGAAGATTTTGCCGCTGTCGTTCGGTCAGTCCCTCGTGGTGGCGGACAAAAGCGTCATCGCCGTTGAAGCGATGGAGGGCACCGACGGCATGATCGAGCGAGCAGGCGCGCTGGCCGGCCGGGGCGTCCTCGTCAAGGGCATGAGAAGAGATCAGGACCGACGGTATGACTTGCCTGTTGTTGGGCTTCGCACGCTGCATAAAATGGCCGACGCCGGGCTGACCGCCCTATTCCTTCAGGCCGGCAGCGTCTTGCTGCTTGACGAGTCGTTTGTCTCTGAAGCTGATAAGCTGGGGATTGCTGTGTGGGGGGTGTCGGCGTGTCAATTTTCGTGAGCACTGGAGAAGTCTCCGGGGACCTGTACGCCGCCGGATTGATTTCTGAGCTGCGCCGCGCCGGGTACGACCAGCCGATCTGGGGAATGGGCGGTTCGTTAGCTGCCGGCCTTGAGCGGTATTGGAGCAACGAGAGCCTGCAGATCATGGGCCTTTCAAGTGTTTTACGCGGGATCCCGCGGATTTTTCGGCTGAGCAGTCAGATTGTCGAACAGGTGATTCGGCGTCGGCCGGACGCTGTCGTGTTGGTGGACAGCCCGGACTTCCACGTTCCGCTTGCTCGCCGCCTCCGCTGCGCCGGCTTTGACGGACCGATCGTCGACCTATGCCCGCCTACAGTGTGGGCCTGGCGCCGGGGCCGAGCAAAAGCGTTGAAGAAGTACTGTACCCTGTGCCTTCCGCTGTTCGACTTTGAAGCTCGGGTGCTGAAAACTCTCGGCGTGCCGGCGGTGTGGGAAGGGTACCCGCTGATTGACGATGTCAGCCGTTGGAACGTCGGAGCGCCGAATGAGGACGAGAAAACCGTCGCCTTAATGCCTGGAAGCCGACTTCGTGAAGTTCGCTCCCTGCTGCCGATTTTGGAACGGGTCGGAATTCGGCTGAGAAAGAGCGGGTTTCGGCCAGTGCTCTCTCTGGCGTCAGGGCTGCGCGCCGAAGGGGCCCAGCTGATTCGGTCCAACAAGGCCGGGCTGCCGGTTTTTGAAGGTCCAGGACGAGAGCTGATGGCCCGGTCTCGGTTTGTCGTCGCGGCCAGTGGAACTGTGGCCGTCGAAGCGATGCTTTTAGACCGGTTCATGGTCGTCCTGTACCGGGGAAGTCTGTTTGAGTGGTCGGTGTTTAACCTGCTTCGGCTCACGCCCTTTGTGTCAGTTCCTAACGTGCTAGCCGGCTGGCAGGTATACCCCGAACTGATCCAAGATAAATGTCGGGAAGATCTGATTTGGAAGGCGATTCGGCGGTACGTTTCCAGTTCTGACTTCCGGTCGAAGGTTCATCGAACCCTCGCGGCCAACCGGCGGAGGATGGGCACCCCAGGAGTCTTCGCCCGGTGGGCCCGCCGCGTTTTGGAACTGATGGAGCATCGGCAGTGAGGCTGGCGATCCTCTCCAACGGGCCCGGCGAGGTGTGGGGGTGGGCGCGGCCTGTTCTCAGTGCCGCGCGGGCTCGGGGGTGGAATGCGTCCATTTTTCTGCTTCCCTGTCCGTTCGCTTCCGGCCGGGAGGAAGCGGCCCTGCAGTCTCTCGGAGTCTCTGTGACCCGCTACGGTTCTGCGCTGCACGCCTGGTTCGCGTTTGGGGAAAACGCCGGTTTTGACGCGGTCCTTCAGCTGGGCGGCGACCTGATGTTCGGCCGTCGGTTGGCCCAGGCCAACCGAGCCGTCTTGGCGTGCTACACCTACGGGATGAAAAAAGGCCTCGGCCATTGCGATTTGGTCTTAGCTCCCCGCGAAGGGCTTTTAAGTGTTTCCTCAGCGCAGATTGTCGGCGACTTGGTGCTGGACAGCCTGAAAGCCGGGGACGGCCTTTGGAAAAGACCGTCGGGAGCTCGGCTGATTCTCGTCCCAGGGAGTCGGCCGTCGATTCGCTCTCAAGCTCTTGGCTTGCTGAAGGAAACCTGCGAAAAGCTTCGTCAGGTCAGGCCGGATCTCGAAGTAAGAACGCCGCTTTCGCCGTTTGCTTCCGATAACGAGTGGGACAATTGGCACCGCGCCGGCTTGTACCCGGTCGAGGGAACGATTGCGTCAGTCGCCGGCGGCGCTGACTTTGCGATCACTCAGCCGGGAACGAATACGCTTGAACTGATGTACCTGAGAGTGCCGTTTTTAACGGTGCTTCCGTTTTCGTTCCTCGCTAAAATTCCAGTAGCGGGGCTGCTGGGTATTTTGGCGCCTCAGTTCCTGCGGTCATTCTACGTTAAGCGCGCGGCCGTGGCTCGGAAGGGAAAAATGGCGTGGCCCAATCGAATGACCGGCCGGGAGATTGTCCCCGAGCTGGTCGGTGACCTTTCATCCGACGATTTGTCTGACGCCTTGTCGTCGCTATTATCTGACCGGGACCGACTGACGTCCCTTCGTCAGAAGCTGGAGGGGCTCGCTCAGGCTGTGAAGCCCGGCGCTCCGGATCGTATCTGTGATTTGCTCGAAGAGAAGGTGACCGCTCGCCATGATCGCTAAAAATTCCACGTCTCGAAGAATGCTTCGTCTCGTCGCACCGTACTGGCGGCGGCTCGCGCTGGCTGTGCTCTGCATGGCTGGCGTCGCGTTCTGCGCGGTCGTTCCGCCTTGGCTGATGAAGAACACGGTCGACGACGTGCTGATCAGCCGTCGGGGAGATCTTCTCAATTACATTGCCGCCGCGATTGTGGCTTTTTTTATTTTAAAAAACATCTGCGCTTACTGGCAGAAGTACCTGATGAACTGGGTGGGCCAGCGGGTCGTTCTCAACCTGCGGCAGGACTCATATGCTCACCTTCAGACGCTCTCATTTCGGTATATCAACGCCCGCAACGTTGGAGAACTCCTCTCGCGAGTCACCAACGACGCCAACGTCCTGCAAACGACCGTCAGCGGCGTGTTGGTCGATTTAGTCGTCCATGGGCTGAGCTGCGTCGGTATGATCGGGTACCTGTTCTACCTGAACTGGCGACTGATGGCCTACACGGTGGTCATTCTGCCTTTTGTCGTGGTTGTGCTCGACAAGACGTCCAAGCGGCTTCGCCGGGTTGGCCGCAAGACCCAAGAGCACGTTGCCGGGCTGACAGCCGTCGCAGAAGAAGTTCTCGGTGCGATTCGCATTGTCCGGGCTTTTGCCACTGAGCCGCAGGAACTCGACAGGTTTGAAGAGGCAAACGAAGAGAACTTCAAAGTCGTCATGAAGGGGGTTCGGCTGAACGCCCTCTTGACTGGCTGCGTTGAGGTTTTCCTTATCTTGGCGCTGTCCGTAATCCTTTGGATCGGCGGGAAAGCGGTCATTGCGGGTCGAATGTCGCCCGGCGAGCTGGTCGCGTTTTTAGGAACTATGGGATTCTTGGCCAGTCCAATTAACGCGTTTACCCGCGCGGTAAGTCAGCTCCAGTTCGGCGTCGCTGCGGCCGAAAGGATTTTCGAGCTTTTGGACAACGACGATCGGATCGTCTCGCCGCCTGACGCTGTGGATCCGGGGCGGGTGACCGGCAAAGTGGACTTTGAAAACGTCTGGTTCTCCTACGTGGAAGAACAGCCTGTTCTCCGCGGGTTGGACCTTCACGTTCGTCCCGGCGAAAAGCTGGCGATTGTCGGCTCTACCGGCGCAGGCAAGTCGACGCTGGTTGACCTTGTCCAACGCTTTTACGATCCCCAGAGCGGCCAGGTGCTGATTGACGGCCGGGACGTGAGGACGCTTAAACTCGACTGCCTGCGCCGTCAGATCGGCGTCGTCCCGCAGGACCCGATTTTGATGAAAGGCACGATCAGAAGCAACATCACCTACGGCTATGATGGAACCGACGAGGAAGTCAAGACGGCGGCCCGCATGGCAGGTATTGACGCGTTCATCGAGTCGCTGCCGGACGGGTATGACTCGCCGGTTGGCCCGCGGGGCGTGACGCTCAGCGGCGGCCAGCGCCAGCGGGTCGCCATCGCTCGGGCGGTCATTCGGGATCCGCGGATTCTTATACTCGACGAAGCCACATCGTCCTTGGACGCAGCGGTGGAGCTTCGCATTCAAGAGGCAATGGAAGCGGCCATGAGAGGGCGTACCAGCTTCATTATCGCCCATCGGCTGTCGACCATTCGTTCGGCCGATCGGATCGTGTTCCTCTCTGATGGGCGCATCATCGAGTCAGGAACCCACGACCAGCTGATCGCCCTGAACGGCGGCTATCAAAAACTTTTCGCGCTCCAGTACGGCCACAACCGATGAGCCGGCTGCTGCAGTCTTACCTTCAGTACGCCCGAGGGGAGGTTCCCGGCTCGGCGTGGGCCCTCCTCCGTCCGCTCAGCTGGCTTACCGGCGAATTGTCATCCGCGCGTGACTGGATGTACCGTCACGGCGTCAAACGGTCCATGGAGGCGCCGCTTCCGGTTATCAGCGTGGGAAACTTGACCACCGGCGGGACGAACAAGACGCCATTCGTTGAGTATCTGGCCAAGCACATGGTCCGTCAGGGGCTCGTCTGCGGTGTGGTAAGCCGCGGTTACGGTGGGGTGAGCAGAACGCCGCTCGTCTTCCGAAACGGAAGGGCAAAACGTTCGGCAGTCGGCGATGAACCGCTGCTGCTCTCCAATAAGCTGAAAGAAGTGGTCGTGGCCGTCTCGCCTGACCGCTTTGTCGGGACAGAATATCTGGCCCGGTGCGGCTGTGACGTTGCCGTCGCCGACGACTGTTTTCAGCACCGTCGGCTCGACCGAGACTGCGACATCGTCCTCGTCGATGCCACCTGTCCGTTTGGCAACGGACAGCTTCTTCCTGGTGGCATTTTGCGGGAAAAGATCTCGGCGATAAGCCGGGCCCATCTGATTGTGCTGTCTAAGGTTGATCAGGTGACGGACGGCCAGCTCATGGAGATAGAGCGAAAGCTCGCCCAATACGTTCCGTTGAGCCGCGTTTTTCGCTCCCGACTTCGCATTGCCCAGTGGGGAAATTTTGAATCGGGCCGTCTCGCGCCAAGCGACTTTTATCCGAAAGACAAGAAGCTGGCAGCTTTTTCTGCGATCGGCAACCCGCACAGCTTTTTGATGACTCTTCAGCAGGCTGGCGTTCGGGTTATTTCGTCCGCTCAGTTTAAGGACCACCACCGCTTTACGCCCAGTGACCTGAACCGGATTGCCGCCAATGCCCTTCGGGCTGGGGCATGCGGTCTGACCTGCACGGAAAAAGACACGTACAACCTTCCATCCGGGTGGAAACCGCCCCTTCCCCTTTGGGTGCCCCAGGTTGAAACAGCCTTGGAAGACGAGGATCGGTTCTGGTCTTACCTGACCGACTGCCTGAAGCCTCAACTTGTCGTGGCCTCAAATGGGCACGGCGAGGACGCCATCGGGGCGGTGGTGGCAAAAAAGCTGAAAGCCCGGCTCCCTGACGCCCAGGTCGTCGCCTTCCCGGTTGTTGGGATGGGCAGTTCGTACCGGGCGGCTGGGATCTCAGTGGTTCCGCCGCCGGCAGTCACCCCGTCAGGCGGCGTGGTGAAGTACCGCTTCCGGGATCTGATCGGGGATATTCGAGCCGGACTTTTCGGGCACATCAGGGCGCAGATATCCTGTTGGCGAAAGCTTCGGTATGCTCTGCGGACGCCTGTCTGCGTCGGCGACTCGTATATGCTGTTGCACGCCCTGTGGGGACAGGGGCGATCGCCCCTGTTCGTCGCGACGGCGAAGACGGTTCACATCAGCGGACATATGAAAATTGAGCGGTGGCTGTACAGGCGGAACACCCGCATGATCTGGACGAGGGACGACGCGACTCGTCAGGAGCTGGCGGAAAACGGCGGCTCCGTGCGGTTTGCCGGAAACCCGATCATGGATTTGGCGGAACAGGTACCAAGCATGCCCAGTTTGTGGGAAAATGGTCGAAGGATTTTGGTGCTTCCAGGCAGTCGGGACAGGGCATACAGGGATCTTCCCTTGCTGCTTGACGCGCTGGAACTCGTAGCGCGGAAGGCCCCCGTGTCAGCTGTGCTCGTGGTCGCCTCGACTATCTCAACCCAACGTCTTGTGCGCGCTGCCTCAGGGTGGCATTTTGACGAAACGGGATCGGTGCCGTCGCTGAGAAAGAACGGCCTGACGGTGAAGGTCTTTTCCGGCGAGGTCTCTCAGGCAGCCCGCGGGGCAGAAGTCCTTTTGGGACTGGCTGGAACGGCCAATCAAATCTGCGCGGGACTCGGCATTCCCGTCGTCTCGGTGGACGAAAAGGGTAAACGAGTTCAGAAAAAACTTCTCGCCGGATCTGAAATCCTTGTCCCTAAAAGCCCGGTCGCTCTGTCAGATGTGGTTCTTGGGCTGTTGGACGACCCGCAGTCTATGGAGAAAATGGCTCAGATCGGACGGAGTCGCCTCGGTTCGTCCGGAATGGCCGATGACCTGGTGAACTGGGCGGCTGAGCACCTAGGCTGGGAGCGCCGGTGCCGGGTCTGGCGGAGCCTGCAAGAGAAACGAGAGGAGACGGCTAAGGATGTCGGTGAAAATCAGTAATTTTTCGATAGGTGACGGTTCTCCGTTGGCGGTTATTGCCGGCCCTTGTGCGCTGGAATCCTTGGAACTGGGGCTACAAGTCGGCGGGGCTCTGAAGGAGATCTGCTCCCGGCTGGGGCTCAACTACATATTCAAGGCGTCGTTCGACAAGGCGAACCGAACTTCTATTCACAGCAAGCGCGGCCCGGGAATTGACCAAGGGCTGGAATGGCTCGGGACCATCAAGGGAGAGTTGGACGTCCCCGTTTTGACCGATATTCACGAGAGCTGGCAGGCAGAGCCTGTGGCTCAGGTGGTCGACGTCCTTCAAATTCCGGCGTTTCTCTGTCGGCAGACCGACCTTTTGGTTGCTGCGGCTAAGACTGGTCGGCCTGTGAACGTGAAGAAAGCCCAGTTTCTCGCGCCAGGCGATATGAAGTCAGTCATTACGAAACTTCACGAAGCCGGGAACGACAACGTGATGGTCTGCGAGCGGGGAACCTCGATGGGGTATCACCAGCTCGTCGTGGACATGCGGTCGCTTCCAATCATGCGCTCGCTTGGCCGTCCAGTAGTTTTCGACGCGACTCACTGCGTCCAGATGCCCAGCGGACAGGGGGACAGTTCGGGCGGCGACCGGCGTTTTACTCTGCCGCTCGCTCGGGCCGCCGTGGCGATCGGAGTCGACGGCCTGTTCATGGAAGTTCACCCGAAGCCGGAAGAGGCGTTCAGCGACGGGCCGAACATGGTCCCACTTTCCATGGCGGAAAGGTTCTTGACTGATATTGCTACAATCGATCGGCTCGTTCGGTCCGACCTTGGGCCGGTGGAGTTGGACTGGTGCCAGAAATGACCCACGTGACCCTGCCGGCGGACAGGACGCCGGTTCAGATTGACGACGCCAAGTTGCTTCAGGTTGGGACGTCGGTCCTGCGCGAAGAGGCCAGCGAATTGATTCGGGCGGCTGACCGAATGGGAGAGTCCTTGTGCAAGGCGGCCCGTCTGGTTGCCGGCTGTCGGGGAAGGCTGGTCGTTTCCGGCATGGGCAAGTCTGGTCACGTCGGGCGCAAGATATCAGCTACTCTGGCGTCGCTTGGCACGCCGTCGTTTTTCGTCCACGCTGCTGAGGCCGCCCACGGCGACTTGGGCATGGTGCGTCAGGAGGACGCGGCCCTGCTCATCAGCCACAGCGGGAAAACTGCTGAGGTCGTCTCGCTGGCGCCGTTTTTCAAGCGCCTTGGCGCACCGGTGATCGCGATCACTGGAGATCTTTCGTCTCCTTTGGCTGCCGCCAGCGATCTTGTTTTAGACGCGTCGGTGCTTCGGGAAGCCGACCCGCTCAACTTGGCCCCCACCAGCAGCACGACGCTTCAGCTGGCGATCGGCGACGCGCTGAGCAGCATGGTCACAGTGCTGAGAGATCTGAAGCGGGAGGACTTCGCTCTCTTTCACCCGGCGGGCAGCCTAGGCAAGCAGCTGCTGCTTCGGGTCTGTGACGTGATGGGAACAGGCGACCGCCTTCCTCTAGTGCGGGCAGAAACTACCGTTCAGTCGTCGATTTTTGAAATGACCAGCAAGGGCTACGGCGCGACGATCGTCGTCGATGACCAAGGCCGCCTGCTTGGAATTTTTACCGACGGCGACCTGCGACGCCTGCTGACAAAGTCAGGCATTGAAGCGCTAAACTTGCCCGTGTCGCAGGTCATGACCCATTCCCCCCTGACGATCAGCGGCGACCAGCTGGCGGTTCAGGCCGTGCGGCTGATGGAGCAGAAGGAAGTTTCTGTGCTCATCGTGACCCGCGGCGAGTTCCCTGTGGGGATCATTCACCTGCACGAACTGCTCCAGAGCGGAGTCGCGTGACATGTGGCTCTACGGCGCGCTTTCCGAGCTGGTTTTCTCTGGCTGTGCCCGGCTGATTGACCGAAAGTACACCGAAGGTCTGGATGAGCGCCACGGCTGGTATTCGTCCCGGGTGCCCCGCGGCGCTGTGTGGGTTCACGCGGTTTCAGTAGGCGAAGTTCAGTCCGCCTTGCCTCTGGTGACCTGCATCACTGAAGAGGCTCCTGAGTTGCCGGTCTTGGTAACGACGGTTACCCAAACCGGAGCGGCGATGGTTCGCCAGCTCATGCCGAACGTCGTTCACGCCTATTATCCTTGGGACGCTCCGTCTATCGTGTCCCGCGCTCTGGGTGAATTGCGGCCCCGGTGTTATGTCACCATGGAAACGGAACTTTGGCCTGTCATGACGGATCGGCTGTACCGGGCGGGGATTCCTGCCTTTCTCGTGAACGGCCGGATCTCCGACCGAAGTTTTCATTCTTACCGCCGGTTGAAATTTTTTTGGGGATCTGTGCTGGACCGGTATCGGGTGATTATGGCCCGAGATTCGGAGGACGCAGAGCGATTCAAAGCCATTTGTTCTCATCCGGAACGGGTCATCGTGACAGGGGAGAACAAGACTGACGCCCTGCTGATCCGCCGGCAACAGGAAAAGCTGCCAGTCTTTGACGAGCCGGACCGGCCGATCATTTTGGCTGGAAGCACTCATCCCGGCGAGGACGAAATCATTCATGAAGCGTGGCTGGAAGTGAAAAAGCGCTGTCCGGGGGCCCGCTTAATAATCGCGCCACGGCACCCGGAGCGGGCCGAAAGCGTGGCAGAGTTGTTTTCTGGCTGCGGCGCTGTCTGTCGCTTCTCAGCTCCCACTTTAGGCTGGGACGTCATGATCGTCGACAGAATTGGGAAGCTCTTTTGCCTGTACGGGACGGCGCAGGCGGCGTTTGTTGGCGGAACACTCGTTCCCCGCGGCGGTCAGAATGTTTACGAGCCTGCTGTTTGGGGATGCCCGTTTTGCCTTGGTCCCTCCTATTCGGATTTCCGGGAGCCAACGGAAGAGCTGCTTCGGCTCGGCGTTTGCCGTCTCGTCTCCGACGCGTCCAGCATAGCGGAGTTTTTTATCGGCGCCCTGAACGAGAACTTACGGGATAAAATTGCAGAAAGCGCTCGTGTTTTTTTTGATGGGAAACTAGGCTCTGCCAGAAGAAGCTGGCAGGAAATAGACCGACAGATGACCGAACTCAAGGGGCAATGGAGATGAAAAAATGGCGAAAATCAACCGTGAGTTACTGAAAAGCTTTTATGACCATCAGGATCCCCGCACCCGTGCCAGCCTCGACGAAGCCGTCGACCGGATGGCTGCCGTCAAGGAAAAGGGCGGTAAAATCGTCGTGGCATGCGGCAGCGGGCCGAACATTCACGAAGGCGTTACGACCCTCATTGCTGAACTGATGAACAAGGGGCTGATCGACGGCGTGACGACCAGCTCGGCCGTCATCGGTCACGAAATGGCCGGGGCGCTGGACGAGGTGAAGATGTGCTCATCGGACGCGCTGGGCTTTACCCCTGAGGACATGCCTCGAGGAGAGGTTTTCGAGTTTACCTGTCAGACGGCGGAACAGCGGGCCGCGCTTCGGCGCGAGGTTGTCCTGGACGAGGCCCTTCTTGCCAGAGAAGAGGCAGCAGAAGGACATCTGGTCATCAAAGCTGCCGGCAACATGGCTTACCCGATGGGATATTGGAACGAGACTCTCGCCGCTGAAATCGGCGCGATTGCTCGGACCTACGGTCTCCCGTTTGAAGAAGTGGCCGGCTGGGCCGCTGACCCCCGCACGATGATTGGCGCCGGAGCGCTTCACGGTTTGCCTGTTATCGTTTCTATCCCTCAGATGGTCGGCGGCGGCAACATCGGCATGGAAATCGGCGACAGCATTTCCATCTCCCAGCGGTCTCAGCGGCTGGCCCGTATGCTCGAAGACGCTGACGTCATCATCGAGTCGGCCATCGCCCTCTCGCAGGAGCTTCACGACGGCCCGTTTGAAAAATACACCGGCCATGGTATTTGGGCGTGGTGGAAAGGCCTACACACCTACCACATGCGCGGCAAAACGCTGATTCGCCTCGACTTGGACGAGAACCTGCGGCGGGCTCACGACTTTCAGGCTCAAATGCAGGAGGCCATTGCTCTGGGGCTCCCGAAGACGAAGATCTCCGGGATTCCGTTCCGCATGGAAATGTCGGCGTTCGCCCGGCACGAGGGGAGCCTTCCTCTCATCGGCGACGTCGGCGAGCTGTGGCCTGTGATGGCGCTTAAGCTGGCAGACCGGCTCGGCGTCACGCTTGACTTTATGAGCTACAAGCAGGAGACGCCGGAAGGCAAAGCGATGAGACGGTGGATTGTGGACGAAATTCGACCGATCGACGTCACTCTGCTGCGCAAAAAAGCTCGCGAATACCGGCTATGAAAAAGCTCCTCTGCGTGATTCCAGCTAGGTGGGGGTCCACCCGCCTGCCCGGGAAACCCCTGCTTGACCTGAACGGCAAGCCGGTGATTCAGCACGTGTATGAGCGGTGTCTTCAGGCGTCCTCACTCAGTCGGGTAGTTGTGGCAACCGACGACGAGCGAATCGTGAAGGCGGTCAAAAGTTTCGGCGGTGAGGCGGTCATCACGTCACCGGACCACCCGAACGGGACCTGCCGGGTCGCCGAGGCAGCCCGCGGAACCGACTGCGCCGCGGTGCTCAACGTTCAAGGGGACGAGCCGACCATCGAACCGAGGCTTATCGACCTGCTGGCCGAGACGATCATCACGTCTGACGCTCCGATGGCAACGTTGGCCGTGCCCATCAGAGACGGCGAGCTGGAGGACCCGAACGTCGTCAAGGTCGTCCTTGACCGGAGAAGCTGTGCGCTGTACTTTAGCCGCAGTCCTATTCCTTACCAGCGGGTAAAAGCAGGCGTCCTGCTGCACCACTTGGGGCTTTACGCTTACAAAACCGATTTCCTGCCCGTCTACGCCGCGCTTGAGCCGACGCCTCTTTCTGAGGCCGAAAGCCTTGAGCAGCTTCGCGCTCTGGAGCACGGCTACCAAATTGCCGTTGCAGTGGATACTCTGGCCGGGCCGACGATCGGAATCGACGTCTTGGAAGATCTGGAACGGGCCCGCCAGCTGTTGAACAGCCGGTAATCCTTGCCATAGGAGGGCTGAAAGGTGAGAACGCTCTACTTAGATCCGTTTGCCGGTATCGCCGGTGATATGTTCCTCGGCGCCATGATCGATTTGGGCGCTGACCGACAGGCCATTCAGGAGGGAATTTCAAGCCTCGGGATCCCCGATTTGCGCGTCGAAGCTCCTCAAACGGTCAAGGGTGGAATCAGCGGCGTCGACGTCCACGTGACCTGCGGCGGGCATGAGGACCATCATCACGACGGCAAGTCAGCTGGAGGCCGCGAGTGTGAGCATCGCCACGAAGGTGACAGCGAGCACGGTTACGAACATGATCATGCTCATGACCACCATGACCACAGTCATGACCATGAGGGGGATCACCACCATGACCATGGCGGCGTCGAACCCGCCCGTGCCGGGGAGGCTCCTTCTCGTTGCACTTCGCCCGAACACGGACATGAACACGGACATGGGCATGAACACGGACACGTCCATCGGGGGCTAAATGAAATACGCCGGATGATTTCCGACGCGTCTCTGCCTTCCCGCGTCAAAGATCGGTCAATTCGGGCGTTTGAACTATTGGCGCAGGCCGAAGGGGCCGTTCACGGCAAGCTGCCGGAGGAAGTTCACTTTCACGAGGTCGGGGCTTGGGACTCGATCGCCGACGTGGTTGGCTCCTTTCTGGCGGTTGAGCTGCTGAACGTCGATAAAATTGTTTCCGCTCCTGTCAATCTTGGAAGCGGGACGGTCTGCTGCGCCCACGGCCGGATGCCGGTCCCCGCTCCGGCCACGGCGAAGCTCGTTCAGGGGCTGCCAGTGTACAGCGCCGGAATTCCCTGCGAGCGGACAACGCCCACCGGCGCGTTGATTCTGCGCGTTCTGGTTGACTCTTACGGCCCCTTGCCAGCTGGCAAAATCGTCGCCGAAGGGATCGGTCACGGCGACGCCGAACCCGGCGATCCGAATTACCTGCGGGCGGTGCTTATTGAGGAAGATGCCGGCAATTCGGCTCACGAACTCTATACAACCGGGCAGGTTGCTGTCTTAGAGACGAACTTGGACGACCTGAACCCTCAGGACTGGCCGCCGGTTGTCGAAAAGCTTTTCGCCGCCGGCGCGCTGGACGTCTTCTTGACTCAGCTCCTGATGAAAAAAGGCCGCCCTGGAATCAGGCTCACCTGCGTGGCCCGTCCATCTGACCGGCAGAGGCTTGGAGAGATCATCCTGCAGGAGATCAACACGCTTGGCGTTCGTTGGCGGCTTGAAAACCGAATGACGCTCCGTCGGGGGTGTGAAACTTTTCAAAGTTCTCTCGGGCCGGTGGGCGTCAAAAGGGCGTACTGGGGCGACGAGCTGCTGCGGTGGAGCTTTGAGTTTGAGGACGTGAAACGCCTCGCTGCCGAAAAAGGCCTTTCAACCGGGGAAGTTCGCCGTCGCTTGGCGTTGGAGTTTATTCCGGGGCAGAACGAATGACCGGGCCGAATTTATTTGTCCTGAGTGACGGCGTCCGCGGGCATTTGTCCCAGACCCGAGGCATTGCCTTGGCGATCGGTGCGCTTCATGGGCAGATTGACGCCCGCGAGCTCCCCGTTCCGACCTTGTCCGGGAAACAGCGTTTTTCCTGCCTCAAGGTCGCCAGCAGAGTTCTCCCGAAGGCAACACAGAAAGAAGCAGAGAACTGGCTTCGGGAGGCCCAAGGAAGCGGGCTGCTGGAGCAAGTCCGAACCGTTACCGCTGAAAGCGAGACGCCGCCGCTTTTTCTATCCGCCGGCAGCGGCGCCGCGCCCTATTGCTTGGCGCTTTCCAAGGCCCTTGCCGGCAAAAGCTGCGTCGTCATGACCCCGTCTGCATTGGGAACCGAACCTTTTGACATGGCAATCGTCCCGCGTCACGACTCGGCCCGGGGTGATAACGTGTTTGTCACCCTTGGCGCGCCAAATCTCATCAATAAGGAAGATTTGGTCAAGCAGGCCCAAACGCTGCTGCTGTCCTCTCCATTGAGCCGTCAGCGCGCGTGGGGAGTTCTTGTCGGCGGCGACGACAGAAATTATCAGGTCACACCCCGGTGGGCTGAAAAGTTTTTCCCTCAGCTGTTTGATGCAGCCCGCCGCGCCGACGTTGACCTTTACGTGACCACGTCGCGCCGCACTTCCGAGCTGGCAGAGTCGGCGATTAAGGACCAGTGCGAAGCAGAACCGCGGGTGAGAATGCTTCTTTTGGCGTCAGCCGACGAGCGTAACCCTGTGCCGGGGATGCTCGGCTTCTGCGACAAGATGTTCTGCACCGAGGACTCGGTGTCGATGATTTCGGAATGCGTGACCGCCGGCGTCCCGTTGGCAGTCGTGCCGGTCGAGCACCGTCACGGCCCTGGAAGCGTTCTCCAACGGTTTGCCGAGATGCTCAGCTGTATCGGTCTTTACCCGACAGAGAAGCTCTGGGGTGCGCCCCGCTTTCGTCGGATGATCGACGATTTTGCGGCGCAGGGGTTCCTTCGGGTCCTTTACCCGGAGGAAATCTGCGGCCAAACACTGGCAGATGAGTCGCTTCGGCCGGCTGGGGGCGTCGATTTTAACGAGGCAAAAAAGGCCGCCGCTTGGGTGCTTTCCCGATGGCTCCCCTCAGCGTAGTTCACCTGCTGCCTGAACTTGAATCCGGCGGCGTTGAAGACCACGTCGTGGCTTTGGCCAACCGGCAGGTTCAGGACGGAATGAGCGTGGCCGTTTGCTCCAACGGCGGCCGGTTGGAACGGCGCCTTCGGCCCGAAATCAGCGCGATTCATCTGCCGATTCACCGGAAAAACATCGCCGTCGGGCTGCGGTGCGCCGCGTCTCTTGCCAAGCAGGCCAAGACGGCTGGCTGGCAGCTCTTTCACGCCCATTCCCGCGTTCCCGCGTGGGTCGCCTATTTCGCCTCAAAGATGAGCGGCCTCCCGTGGGTTGCTACGGTTCACGCGGCGTACAGCAAAAACGCCGGTCTGTGGCCTTACCGGCGAGCTGGCGGTGCCATTTGCGTTTCTCAGGCTATGGCCAGCTGGATGGAAGGACGTCTCCCGAAACGAGTTGCTGTCATTTACAATGGCATTGACGTCTCCGGTTCTTGGGAGTGGAAAAACCGGGATCGTCGAAGGAATTTGCTTTTTCTCGGCCGACTGACCAAGCTCAAGGGCCTTGAAACGCTTCTGGAGGGCCTGGCCGGACTCAGCCAATACGACTGGAAGCTTGATGTGGCTGGCGAAGGCCCTCAGTCAAGCGCCCTGAAAGACCTCGTTCGGCGGCTAAACCTCGACGGCCGGGTGTCTTTTTTAGGGTTTCGGAACGATACTGAACGGCTGCTGTCCCTCTGTGATCTGCTCGTCGCGCCATCCCTTTCAGAGGGCATGGGCCTGTCAGTTGCCTTGGCAGCTCGACTGGGGACGCCGATTCTTGCATCGGATATCCCGGCGTTTCGCGAGCTGAGCCGGCCGGAAGGGTATCTCGTGCCGGCCGGAAACTGCGAGGCTTGGCGCCAAGCTCTTGAGGACTATTTTAAAGGAGCCGGCAAAATATCGCTTTTCAGCGAAAAGTCATTTCGCACGGTGGAGCAGATGACCGACGACGTCAGCTCGTTTTACCGCTCAATAGTATCTTGAAGTTAGATTCTAAGACGCAAAAAGACCAGCGGGAAGGGATGTGGAGGCGGTGTCAAAGTTCCTCGAAGTGCTCACAGAAAGCGTGAACTTGTTAGTCAGCCTTCAGGGGGCCGACGGGCAGATAGCCAAGGCGGCGCGTATCCTGTCGGACGCTCTTGCCTCCGGACGGAGAATATTTCTGGCCGGGGAACGAAAGGATCAGCCGTTGGCCCGATTGGTCAAATCCCACTGGGAGGAATCGTTGCTTGGTACTTCCGTGCCCAACGTTTCGCCGTTTTGCCTGATATCGACCTCTGACGAGATTCTTGCAAGAGATGAGCTGGCAGCTGAGGCGTCCCAAGGCGACGTGCTCGTTCTTTTGGCTGCCAGCCGGCCGTCACCCCGCTTGACTGAACTGACAGTCGCTTCACGGGAACTGGGTATGGTAGCTTTTTGTGTCACAGGTGCGGATCAGTGGCTTCTCGGAGGCATGTGTGACGCCATCGTTCAGGTGCCCACTGGAGACTCGCATAGGGCATCCGAAATGATCTTATTTGTATGCCATTGTTTGGCAGACGAGGCAAAGGACGAGGAAAGAGTTGGGAAACATGACCGTTAAACTTTCTCTTTTTATTCTCGCGCAGAACGAAGAGCGGCGCTTGCCGAGAACCCTTCAGGCTGTAGCGCCTCTTGCCGATGAGATCGTTCTGATTGATTCGGGCAGCACTGATCGGACCGTCGAAATTGCAGAGCAGTTCGGCGCTCGGGTCATTTATCATCCGTGGAAAGACGTTGGAGATCAGGTGAAATTCGGCCAAGATCAGTGTTCTAACGATTGGTTGCTTCGCTTGGATGCCGATGAGGTGCTGACGCCGGAACTTCAGCAGGAGATCCGGAAGATCAAAGAACACCCGGACTGCGACGGGTACAAACTGCGGATCTGCGACGTGTTTCCCGGCACTCGGCCCAACCGCTGGGTTAAGCATTACAAGCTGATTCGTCTCTACAACCGGCGGAAATTCACCATGGCCGGGCGAATTGGGCACGACGACGTAGATCCTCTTGTTCCCGACGCGACGAGCCGAGTCCTGCACGGTTTGGTGGCTCACTATTCCCAGCTGTCCATTTCCCACACGGTGGGAAAGTACAATTTGGCGACCGACCGCCGGGTGAACGAATGCGAACGAAAGGGAGTTCATTACAGCCCGTGGCGTATGGTCGGCGCGCTGTCCGGCAATTTCCTTCGGGTTTACTTTTTGGATCGGTTTTTTCTCCTCGGCTGGTGGGGCTTTATCCACAGCGTTCGGATCGGCCACATGCGTTTCTTGAAGTTTGCCAAATGGTACGAAAGAGGCCACTCGGCTGGTTGGTTTGACAGCTGAAAATCCCTTTTTCCCTCCGAGGTCATTTTGGTACAATAGGCAAGGATTTTTGAGAGGAGTGATTCACGTGAATTTAAAAAGCGCCGCGATCTTCGCAGTTGTCTGTTCTCTTGTTTCTGCTCCGATCGCTCAGGCTGCTGAGTGGCAGCAGACCCAGAAGTTTAGGGACAAGTTTGGCGGCGAGCTAACAATCATTGCCACCTATTACGGAGCCGCCGAGGTGGACCGTCAGGTTCGGGAGAACGCGGAGAAAAACCTCTGGACAGAAGATGAGGCGGACCAGTTCCGCTACACGCTTCTGCGGCAGCTGAAGCTTGACGAGTACATTCCAATTCATCTCAAGTTCATCACGTCGGGGCCGGCGCTTCGGATGTCGCCTTTCGGCTCCTTGGTGGACTTGATTGTCGGCAAAAATCACATTTCTCCGGCAGACTACGAGAAAAAATTCAACTTTAAAATCACAGATCAAATTGACGGGTTCGTCTACTTCCCGAGAGAAAACGCGAAGGGCAAGCCGTTCTTGACCGACAAGACGAAACAGATCACCCTGACTCTGAACGGCAGCGGAATTTCGCCGGTCGTGTTCTCCAAGAATATTCACTTTGCTTGGGACGTGAGCGACGACCAGCCTGACAAGATGCTTCAGGGGGCTGCCGGCGCCAAACTGGAAATCGACCGGCTGCTCAAGCGACTGACGAACCTGAACGAGAGAGAATCAACCCTGCAGAAAGAGCTGAATGACGTTCAGGCAGAAAAGAAAACGGTTAACGACCGAATTAACGTCTTGCAGGGCAACAAGTAGTGCCGCAAAGTCCGCGTCCTTTAGTGACGCGGATTTTTTATTGTCGGTCAGCGATCCAACGATAGACAGCCCGCGTCGGTCAGGTTATCCTTAATTGAGCTAAAACTTTCACGCGAAAGGATCGTCGAAGAATGAAACGAATCGGCCTGTTGACGTCCGGCGGCGATGCCCCGGGAATGAACGCTGCTATTCGCTCTGTCGTCAGGAACGCGGTGTGGCATGGTCTGGATGTTATGGGCTTTGAACAGGGATACGAAGGCCTGATGGACGGAAAGTGCGTTCCGCTGGACGCGCGAAGCGTCGGCGCCATCATTCACCGAGGCGGCACGATCCTTCGGACGGCTCGGAGCGAGCGGTTCAAAACTGAGGAGGGGCGTACACGAGCACTTCATCAGCTCACGGCCTGCGGCGTCGATGGGTTGGTGGTCATCGGCGGCGACGGGTCATTCCGAGGCGCGTGGGAACTGCATAAACTTGGCGTGCCGGTGGTTGGCATTCCGGCAACAATTGACAATGACGTGGCTCACTGCGACATGACGATCGGATGCGACACGGCCCTCAACACCGCGCTTGAAGCTATGCGGCGGCTCCGCGACACCGCGTCGAGCCATGACCGGCTTTTCATCATCGAAGTCATGGGACGCAACTGCGGGTACATTGCGCTGCACACCGCCCTGTCGGGCGGCGCAGAGTGCGTTCTTGTCCCTGAGCGCCCGTTCGATATTCAAAAGCTGTGCGACGGCCTGCGGCGGAGCCGAGCCAGTGGGAAAAGCTATTCGCTCGTTGTGGTCGCCGAAGGAGCGATCAGCGGCCATGACCTCAAACTTCGTTTGGCCGAGTGCGGCGGGTACGACGCCCGAGTGACCGTTTTGGGGTACATTCAGCGCGGCGGTTCTCCCAGCGCGTACGACGCGGCCTTGGCGACCCGCCTAGGCGCGTTTGCCGTTGACCGGCTTTTGGCTGGTTCCTCCGGCGTCATGGCGTCTTTAGAGTGCGGCGTCCCGCGGGAAGTTCCCCTTCCTCAGACGTGGGAAGACCGGCGGGGACTGAAAGAGGAGCTGATGGAGCTTGTGGAGCGTCTCAGCATCTGACCTCCGTTTAGTAGACCTGATCGCTTCCAATCGGTCAAGAGGGCTTTCGGCGTTTGCCACAGACGCGGCATATCTTCAGGCAGCGGCGTTCCTTCGCTCCTGTCGGCGCGTTGCCGTCGTCACCGGGTACTTTATCCCAGACGCGGCCGCCGCGGAAACGGACGGGCCGCTTGGCAGCGCAGCCCTTGTCAGGTCTCTGAAACGTCGTGGAGTTGACGCGTTTTTGACAACAGACGGCCTCTGCGCGCCGGTTGTGAAGGCCGCGGCCGATTTTTTAGGCCTGCGCTGTCAGGTCTGTTCTTCCTTGGACGACGTTTTAGAAAAAAATATTGACGCGATCGTCTTCTGTGAGCGTCCCGGCCGGACGCCGGACGGGACGGCCAGATCGATGAGAGGCTATCCGCTTCCGCCTGGGACGGTCTGGTTTGACGGTCTGCTGAGCCCCTATGCCGTCTCTCCTGTGAAATCAGTTGCGGTTGGCGACGGCGGCAACGAGGCAGGCATGGGGAACTGGCGGGCGGAGATGTCCGCCCTGAAACCCGATTTTTCGCCCTATTTGGCTGAGGGCGTCGCCGATATTCCTTTGGCCGCCGACGTGTCAGAGTGGGGGGCTTGGGCCTTAGCCGGGCTGGTCGAGTCCCGCGGAGCCTTGTCGCCTGACGAGCTCCAACTGGGGCTTGAGAAACTCCTTAAAGCTGGAGCAGTCGACGGCTCGACCGGGGAAAGGGCACTCTCAATTGACGGGTATTCTTTGGCCCACTGCGCCGAAAAGCTGAAAGCTGTGAACGACTGGTGCTCCGCTCATCCTCTGACGGCACAGAGTGACACAGGCCAAGAGGGCCTTCAGGATGTCTGAGTCCGTTTTGGTCGGCGTCTCGGGCGGCGTCGACAGCATCTGTTCCTGCCTCAAGCTGCGGGACTTGGGATACCAAGTCGCGCCCGTTTTTTTGAAGATGAAAGATCAGGCCGACGAACGGGACGTACAGCGCATTGCCCGATTTGAGGAAGTGACAGGCCTGACGGTAGAAACGGTTGACTGTCGGGAGTTATTTCGTCAGCGGGTCATCGAGCCGTTCCTGCAGGAGCTGACGGCCGGACGGACGCCGAATCCCTGCGTGATTTGCAACCAGTTCCTGAAGGTTCGGCTGTTGTTCGAGGAAGCGGACCGGCGGCAAATCGGAGCCGTAGCGACCGGCCACTACGCTAAAATCCTTCAAAAGGACGGCCTGTGCCGTCTGGCCCGCGGAGCCTCGGCGAAAGACCAAAGCTACATGCTGTACCGGCTGCCGCAGGCGTACTTGGAGCGGCTGATTTTCCCGCTGGAAAACAGCGAGAAAGAGCAGGTTCGTCACCTAGCCAGAGAAGCCCTCGGCGGTTCATTCGGCGACGGCGACAGTCAGGACATCTGCTTTCTGGGCTCGCTTGGCTTGGACGCCTTTCTCGCGTCTCACGTGACAGGGGAGGCAATTCAGTCCGGTCAAATGGTGAGCGACTCAGGTCAGGTGCTCGGGCGTCACCGGGGGCTGGCTCACTACACGGTTGGTCAGAGAAAGGGGCTTGGGCTGGGCGGCGGGCCTTGGTACGTGACGGAGAAACGCCTCGACGAGCGCCTGTTGATTTTGTCACACGTTGAGCGGCGCGAGCGGAGCATCATCCTGAAAGAGCCGGTCTGGCACGTTCTTCCCGATGAGACTCAAGGCTACCTCGTGCAGACTCGTTACCGTTCTCAACCTAAGCCTTGCAGGCTGCGTCAAACGGGTGAAGGCCTTTGGACCGTCCTGTTGGACGCTCCATCGGGCGCGTCCGCTCCCGGCCAGTCGGCCGTTGTCTACGATGGCGAGCTGGTCGTCGGCGGCGGCATTATCGATAGGACCACCGAGTAAAACAATACGCGATGAAAGAGGGGAAGAAAATGAAGAAAGCGGCTGTTCAGGAGCTGTCATCAAGTCAGGTGAGGCGGCGTTGCAGCCTGTCAAACATGGCTCTGCCTGCCCGAGGAGAGTCGGCTCCTTTCATCGGTCAATCCCGGGCGGTGGACGCTATGGAATTCGGAATGGGAGTGGCGGCTACAGGCTATAACGCGTTTGTCGTCGGCCTTCCGGGGACAGGCCGAACCAGCTATGTCCTGTCGAGTCTTAAAGAGCGTGCTGCCGCGATGGAAACGCCTCAGGACTGGGTATACGTTTATAACTTCGAGGATCCTTCCGTCCCTGTGGCTATCAGCCTGCCCAGCGGGCAGGGGCGTCTGCTGGAAAGCGAGTGCGCCGCCATGCTCGAAGAGGTCAAGACGGCTATCGCCAACGCTTTTGAGCGGGCAACGTACGAGGAAGCGAAGGCCCAGAAGATCAACGCGTTTCAGGAGAATATCGCCAAGACGATGAGCGCTATCAGCGACGAGGCGGAAAAGCGAGGCTTCGCCGTGAAGCGAACGCCCCAAGGGTTCGTCAACGTGCCGCTCAAAAAGACGACCGACGAGACGGGCGCCGAGAAAAAAGAGGAGATCTCCAGCGACGAATACGAAAAACTTCCTGAAAGCGAGAAAAAACGGCTGAAGGATATTTCCGACGCCATCACGTCCCGTACGCTTCAGGCCCTGCGGCGTATCCGTGAAAAAGAGCGTCAGCTCAAGTCATCCATCACCAGCATGGAGGAGGACATCTGCCGAGGGGCCATCACGCCGTATTTTGATGAGCTTCTCGAAAAATTTCCTCATTGCCCGCGTCTGGCCGCGTGGTTGGAGACGATGAAGGCCAACGTGGTCTCGAATTTTGGCGCGTTTGTGGCGGCCGCGCGGGACGACAGCGCAGACGTGGACTTTTCCATTTACAAAATCAACGTGTTGGTGAGCCACGAAAAGAACGACGGCGCGCCGGTGGTGTGGGAGACCAATCCCACGTACTACAAACCTGGCGGGCAAGCTGGAATACGAGCTGCGCCAAGGGTACTACAACACCGACTTCACGCATATCGTCGCCGGCGCCATTCACCGGGCCAATGGAGGATTCCTCGTTCTCGAAGCCGAACAGCTACTGCGCAACTTCATGTCCTACGACCTTTTGAAGCGAGTGCTTCGTTCCGGCAAGTTGCCGATCGAAAGTCTCGGCGAACAGTACAGCGCCGCGCCGGTAGCTTCGCCCCGTCCTGAGGCTATCCCGATAAAGCTTCGCGTCGTCCTGATCGGCAATCATGAACTGTATTACCTTTTGCAGGAGTACGACCCGGAGTTCCAAAAGCTGTTCAAGCTCGTCGCCGAGTTTGATTACGAAATTGACCGGACGGAGCAAAGCGAAGCGGACGTGGCGCGGCTGATCGTGATTAAAGCACGCGAGTCCGGTCTCCTGCCGTTCGACCGCAGCGGTCTTGAAGAGCTGGTGGACTACGCGGCCCGTCTTTCTGGCGATCAGAATAAACTTTCACTGCAGTTCAACAAACTGTTCGAGCTGGTAGTCGAGTCGTCGGCCTGGGCGAAAAAGGCCGGCAGCAAAAAAGTTTATCGTCGCCAGGTTATCCATGCCTTTGACGAAAAACGCCGCCGTTCCGCCCTGTTGGAGGAGAAAATCCGCGGCGGGTTCATGGAAAATTTGGTCCGAATCGACACAACCGGCGAGGCGGTTGGGCAGATCAACGGCCTTGCGGTCGTCAGCTTTGCCGACGTCGCGTTCGGACACCCCAGTCGGATCACCGCCAACACCTTCATGGGTCCTGGGGGCGTGGTCAACATCGAGCGGGAAACTAACATGGCAGGGCCAATTCACAATAAAGGGGTGCTCACCCTTTCCAGCTACTTCGGCCGCATCTACGCCCAAAAAATGCCCATCAACTTCACAGCCCGAATTGCGTTTGAACAGCAGTACGGCGGCATTGACGGCGATAGCGCCTCGTCCACCGAGCTGTATTGCCTGCTTTCTTCGTTGGCTGACCTGCCGATTCGTCAGGAAGTGGCTGTCACCGGCTCGGTTGACCAGCTGGGCAACGTTCAGCCCATCGGCGGCGTGAACGAGAAAATCGAAGGGTTTTTCGACTACTGTCAGGCCAAAGGACTGACAGGCAGTCAAGGCGTGATGATTCCGTGGCAGAACGAACAGCACTTGATGTTAAGCCATCGCGTCGCCGACGCCATTTCAAAGGGGATTTTCCACGTGTGGACTGTCCAAACCATTGACGAGGGAATTGAGCTCCTGACAGGAGTGCCGGCCGGCTCGCCTGACAGCCGGGGGAATTATCCAGCCTCGTCGGTTCACGGCCGAGTCTTTGCTCGGCTCAAAGAGTGGCATAAACAGGCGTTGAAGCTGGCCGGCGGAAGCTCGCATCCTGCAGCGAAGAAAAAAGGGACGAAGAACGCGCGTCGGGGGCGCGCTGAATGAGCCGAATGACCGTCTCTCAGTCTCCAAAGGAGCTGAAGCGGCCAGTGCCGCCGGTGACGGCTGTGCTGGACCTATTGGAAGCCCAATGGGGACAGGAAAGCAATCCGGACGTCACGAGCTTCGACGAGCCGCTGGACGGTCTGATCCTCATCGTGCTGTCGCAAAACACCAACGATAGGAACCGGGACATGGCGTTCGATCGGCTCAAGGCGGCCTGTCCGACATGGGCTGACGCCGCCGCTCTCAGTCAGGCCGAGCTGATCTCACTGATTCGTCCGGCCGGGCTCTGCGACTCCAAATCGGCTACGATCATCCGGGTCTTGGGGGCAGCCAAGGACCTGACCGGCCAATACTCCCTTGGGCTCCTGCGAAAAAAGAAGCCCGCTGAGGCGTGGAACTTTATGACGTCCATCAAGGGGGTTGGCGTTAAAACGGCGGCCTGCGTGATGGTCTTTGACTTAGGCTTCCCGGCCTTTCCTGTGGACACCCACGTGGCGCGGTTCTGCCGTCGGATGGGCTGGGCGCCGGAGAAGGCGTCTCCGGCGGCCATTCAGGAGATGATGGAAGGCCTTGTGCCTGATAGCCGCAAGGCGGGCGCTCACCTGAACATCATCACCCACGGCCGAAGGGTCTGCAAAGCCCGTGGGCCGCTGTGCGGCGATTGTCTGCTCCGCGGGCTGTGCCCTGCAAGCAGCGCGTAACGCTTAAATAAAGAAAGGGGAACTGACTCGTATGGGAATGAGAACGTTTGAAGCAACTGCGTCATGCATCGACGGCACCAACGTCGCCTACTGCTCAGAGGGAAGCAAGTTTGTCTTGGGCTCGAAGGTGACTGATGACCCGGCGTTTGACATGTGTCCGGTTGATCTGCTCATGGCGGCGATGGCTGGTTGTGTCGCCATGACGATTCGCACGTTGGCGCGAGTTCAGAAAATCGAGATGACCGACTTGGCCGTGACGGCCCGCGGCGAGCGGAGCGACGGCGCGAAGACCCGAGCTCTTGAGAAAGTTATTATGACTGTCAGCCTGTCGTCGAGCGCGCCCAAACAGGTCATCGACGAGCTGGTCGCCGAAGCCGAGAAGACCTGCACGGTCTGCAGCACCGTTCGCTGCACGCCGGCTTTCGAGACGCGCGTCTGTTTGAAGTAAAATCGAAGGAGCTCCCGCTCGGTCGGGAGTTCTTTTTTTATGCTTTCATCGCGGCAGGGCGGGCATGAGCAGCGTAAACGTGATAAGATAATCTGTCGCAGTCCGTTCTCCGGCTGCGTCGAACCCCTGTGATGGAGTGGTGCGCGTGTATGGGTTTGCAATGAAGGTGTACGGCTGTCAGATGAATCAATATGACGCCAGCAAGATACAGACTGCCCTGACGGCTCTCGGGTGGCACGAGACCGACGAGGAAACTGCCGACGCGGTGATCTTTGTCGCCTGCAGTATCAGGGACAAAGCGGAACACAAGGTATGGAGTGAGCTGGGCCGATATGCAGAGCGCTGGCAGGCCGAAGGAAAACCGGCTGTGGCGGTGACGAGCTGTATCGCTCAGAACGTGGGAACTGAAATGGCCGGCCGTTTCCCTTGGGTGCGGGTCGTCTCGGGTCCTCGGCACATCGGCGACTTGCCTGCCGCGCTGAGCGACGCGCTCGACAACGGCAATCGGCACACGCTGCTTGACGACGACCCGAGAGCGGTCCGCGAACTGGACGTTCCGCCGTCAGTTCGGTCGTTCCAGTGGAAGGCGTCGGTGACGATTTCCCACGGCTGTGACAACTTCTGCACCTACTGCATCGTTCCGTACGTCCGCGGCCGATTCGCGTCCCGCCCGGCGGAAGAAATCCTTGCAGAAGTCCGCTCTCTGGTGGCTGGCGGGGCCAAGGAAATTACCCTGCTGGGGCAGAACGTCGACACGTGGGGGCTAGACTGTCCGGGCGGCATGAGGTTTGCCGACTTGCTGGAGCTCGTCGCCCGCGAGCCCGGCGTGGAGTGGCTCCGGTTTATGACGTCGTACCCGACCGACTTTACCGTCGACGTCGTTGAGACGATGGTCAGGCATTCTAACATCTGTCCGTCCATCAACCTGCCGATACAGGCGGGCAGCGAGCGGGTTCTGCGCGCCATGAACCGGCGGTACTCGTTGGAGGAGTACGCGGACACGATGAAGCTGATACGGGACGGCCTGCCCGAAGTCGGTCTCACGTCTGACCTGATCGTGGGATTCCCCGGCGAGACCGAAGAGGAATTTCAGTGTTCCTTGGCTGCGTTGGAGCGCTTCCGGTTCGACATGGTGCACACGGCGGCGTACTCGCCCCGGCAGGGTACGCCGGCGGCCAAGATGAAAAACCAAATTCCCGCGGCCGTGAAGGAACGGCGTCTGAACGAGGTGAACGACCTGCAGACGTCCATCGCCCGGCAGATCAACCAGTCACTGGTCGGGCGGACGTATAAGGTGCTCGTCGACGGCCCGGCTCCGAAAGGCGACTACATGGAAGCCCGCACGGCGACCGATAAGGTCGTACTGCTAAAAGGCGCAGGCGCGAGTTTCGGTCAGTTTGTCACTGCCAAAATCGATTCGGCCGAGAGCTGGTGTCTCAAGGGAACTGTGCTGCGCTGACGGAGGTGAGGAAGACGAACAAGCGAGGTCGAGGCGCCCTGCTCGTTTTCGTCGCAGCCCTTTGTTTGGCAGCGGCTGGAGTCCTCGTGACCCGGTACACCGGCCGTTGGCCAAAGGGGCAGCCTACGGCAACTGCTGGCCCTGTCCTGCTTGATCCGCTGCCTCTGGTCGGGAGCGAGACCCCCGCGCCTGAGGCGGGCGGTTTTGCCTACCTGACCGGCGAAGTGCGAAAAGAGGGCGTTTACCCCTTTTTAGCCGGCGCTCGGTGGGGCGACATAGTTGACGCCGCGGGCGGCTTGACGCCAGACGCGGACCGAACGGCCGTCAACTTGGCTGCTAAGGCCGTCGACGGCGGACACCTTCATGTGCCAAAGTCGGGCGGCGGGAGCTCCACAGGGCTTCCCGGTTCTGCTCTGACGTCTGATTCGGGGTCAAAGCTGGTGAACGTCAACCAAGCGGGCGAATCGGATTTGGTCCGACTACCCGGCATCGGCCCCGTGCTGGCTCGGCGAATCGTCGAGTGGCGGCAAAAACGCGGCCCGTTCCGCCAGCCCAAGGACCTTCTGCAGGTGAACGGTATCGGAGCGGCAAAACTGGCAAAACTTCAGCCGTTTTTGTCGTTTTAATATGGACCGCTCGTCTTCGTTGGGAGGAGCCCCGGCGCTGTGGCTTCTCGCTCCAGTCTGGCTGTCTCTCAAGCTGTGGCAGGCTGGCATGTCGCCAATTTTTGCTGGAATTGCCGCGCTGCTGATTGCCGCCGGATTTTTGCTCATCCTTCAGCCCGTATGGGAAGCCCCAGAACGGCTGATCGGCTCACTTGTGGCATTTCTCGCTGCAATATCCTGCGCGTGGTGCCTGTCCGGGGTTAGCTTTCAGCCTGTTGCCGCAGGCCGGTTTGACGGGACCGTGACTGTCTGTCGCCAGTTCAGAAGCTCGTCCCTCGTGAGGGACGGCGCGGGCAGACTCTGGGGCGTCAGCGGGCCGATTGAACTTCGCCCCGACGGGGGAACCTATCACGTCATTGGAGACTTTGGGCCTTTGACTGACGAGCCGTCCGACCGACAGGAGCGGCTTTTCTGGCTCTCGTTGGGAGCTGTCGGACGAATTAAAGCCAGCTCAGCTGCCTACCTCGGCGAAGAGCCCGGGCTGATCGCAGCGGCCAGACGCTTTCTGCAAAAGCAGATCGGCGCGCTGCCGCCGCTGACCGGCGGAGTGCTCGGTGCCGTCCTCTTGGGCGATCGGGAGGGTTCGACCAGCGAGAGGTTCCGCAGCTGGGGATTGCTTCATATGCTTGCCGTTTCCGGCTGGCATGTGGGCATCGTCGCCGCTCTGGCGTCCCTGATTCTGGGGCGGGGCCTTCGGGGAGCGATTGGAACGTCGGCCGTCCTGTGGCTGTATGTCGCCCTGAGCGGTTGGTCTGTCAGCGCCGTCCGGGCCGCGGTCATGGCGCAGGGTGCCCTCATTGGGTTTCTGTCCGGTCGACCGGGAGCTTCGCTGAACTCGGCGGCTCTGTCCCTTCTGGCGCTGCTGCTGTGGCAGCCCGGAAGCTTTGCTTCCATTTCTTGGCAGCTGTCAGGGTTGGCCGTGCTGATGGTCACTGGCGTTGCCGGGTGGAAATTTCCGCCCTTTGCGTCTTGGATCGTCCTGCCGACCATCGTCTGGTTCGTGACGTCGCCAATAGCCTCGCCGTTGAGCGGCGGCTTATTCTGGTCCAGTTTGCCGATCAACTTGATGCTGCCGCTTTTTCTGCCGGTTTTCGGGCTGACCGTCCTTTTAAGTCTCGCGTCGCTTTTAACCGGCTGGGAGTTTTTGGCTCAAGCCAGCGAGCAGGTGCTGAGCCTGTGGGGAGCTGCTTCTGACGGGTGGGTTCACCTGATTCCGCAGGCCCTTCCGTCCACTGGTATTCCTCTGGCGCTCTGCTGGGCTCTTGCGGCGGCGGTCTTGTGCCGTCCCATGGGGCTGACGCGCTTTCGGAGCTTGACGTTCGCTGTCGGTTCGTTTGCCTTAGGAAGTTTGCTTTCCGCGGTCTGAGACAGGCAAAAAATTTTTCGAGGTGATGAAATGCTTCTTGCCATTGATGTGGGCAACACGACGACCACATTAGGAGTTCTTGACGGGCGCGACGTAAAGGCCCAGTGGCGGCTGGTAACGACCCGACGAACCTCTGACGAGATAGGATTGGCTATAGACGGCCTTCTTCGGCTTGCCGGCTTTGAGAAGTCTGTTTTGACGTCGGCTATCCTTGCCAGCGTCGTTCCCGGGCTCGACGCGCGCTTTCAGGAGGCCATGAAAAACTATTTCGGTCTCGACTGCCCGTCGGTTCGGTACGACATGGACTTAGGCGTCCAAGTCGACTTGGACATTCCGTCGGAGGTCGGAGCCGACCGGCTGGTCAACGCGGTTGGTGCCGTCGAGCTGGTCGGCGCGCCGGTGATCGTCGCCGATTTCGGCACAGCTATTACGCTCGACGTGGTGCTCCCGGGACCCCGATACGTCGGCGGGACGATCGGCCCCGGCCTCGTGACGAGCGTTGAGGCCCTGTTTGGGAACACCAGCAAACTGCCAAAAATCAACCTGACCGCGCCGAAAAAAGTCGTCGGCCGCTGCACGGCCGAGTGCATCCGAAGCGGCGTTATCCAGGGGACGGCCGCTCTGATCGACGGCATGGTGGGGCGAATCGAGAAAGAGCTCGGCCTTTCGTTTAAAGTCATCGCTACCGGCGGGCACGCCGGGACTGTGGCGTCGGTTTCTGAGCGAATAGAGCGCGTCGATCCTGCACTGACGCTGATTGGCCTGTCGTGTATCGCGAGTCGGATAGCCTAAATATTTCCGTCGGCGGCGTCAGAGCGGCGAACCCGCTGTTTTTGGCTCCGATGGCCAGCGTGACGACCGCGGCGGTGCGGCGCTTAGCGGTACAGCTCGGCGCGGGGCTGACCCACACTGAAATGGCCAGCGCCACAGGGTTGGTTCGCGGCGGCCGTCAGACCCTTCGGGTGCTTGATCAGACGAACGATACCCGGCCGCTGGTCGCTCAGCTTTTTGCCGGCGACGCAGAGTCGCTTGTCCGGGGTGCGGAAGTCGCCCTGACCTGCGGGCCTTTCGACGCGCTGGGAATCAACATGGCCTGCCCGATGCCCAAGGTGCTGAAGCGAGGCGCCGGTTCGGCGCTGCTTGACCGGCCGGACGAAGCCGCCAGCATGGTGCGGGAGCTGTGCCGCTTTGGATTCCCTGTGTGGCCTAAGGTGAGAAAAGAACCTGCCGGATCGGGCATCACGACCGAAGAATTTGTCCAAATCCTGTTTGAAGCCGGCGCGAGCTGCGTTGCCGTTCACGGGCGGACGCCTGGCCAGCGGTACGAAGGGCAGGCGGATCGGAAATCGGTCAAAGAGCTGTGCCGGGCCTTCCCGGGGAGAATCCTCGCTTCCGGCGACGTTTTTACCGCAGAGGACGTTCTCGACTACCTTTCGGCCGGCGCCGGAGCCGTCCTACTCGCCAGAGGGTTTATCGCCGACCCGTTTATCGTCCCTCGGTCGCTTGACCTGCTGAGCGGGCGTCCGGAAGCGCGGCCCTCGTTGGCGTCTCGGTACGAAATCTTTTGCGAATTTGCCGGAGAACTGGAACGGCTTCACGGCCCAAAAATGGCGCTGGGAATGGTCAAGCGGTTTGCCCCCGGCTTTTTCAAGTTTCAGGCTGGAGCCGGCGCGCTGCGCCGAACTCTTGGTCCTATCAACGATTGGAACGAAATGCAAATTCGGCTGGACGAGTGGTTCGGCCAAAGTGAAAGGGGAAAAGAACATGCCAGAAACGCCGCAGAACTTGACGGCTGATACTGAAATTGTCCGTCAGAGGCTTGACAAGCTCCGCCGCCTGAACGAAGAGGAAGGGTACAACCCGTACAAGCCCGAAAAGTGGAACGTGACCCACACGGCTCAAGCTGTCGCCGAGACCTATGGGGCTCTTGAGCCCGAACAGGCCGACGAAAGCGCCGCGCTTTCCATGGCCGGACGGGTGATGACCATCCGCCGGCAGGGGAAGCTGGCATTTGCCCACCTGCAGGACGAGACGGGAACCATTCAGATTTACTTCCAGCTCAACGCTCTTGGAGAAAAAGAATATGAGTTCTTCAAGAAGTGGATCGATACCGGCGACATCATCGGCCTCTGCGGCCACCCCTTCCGAACCAAGCGCGGCGAACTGACCGTCGCCGTCAAGTCGTTCCAGCTGCTCAGCAAGGCGCTTCGCCCGCTGCCAGAGAAGTGGCACGGATTGTCGGATATGGAAGTGCGCTACCGGAAGCGCTACGTCGACCTGATCGCCAACCCGGAGGTGCGCGACGTGTTCCGCCGCCGGGCCGCCATCATCACGTCGTTCCGCTCCACGCTTGAAAGTCACGGCACGCTCGAGGTTGAAACGCCCGTGCTTTCCTACTTGGCTGGCGGTGCCAACGCCCGGCCGTTCATCACCCACCACAACGCCCTCGACATGGACATGTACCTGCGCATCGCCGTCGAGCTGTTCCACAAGCGTCTCGTGGTCGGCATGATGGGCCGGGTCTACGAAATTGGAAAGAACTTCCGCAACGAAGGCATGGACCTGATGCACAACCCCGAGTTCACCATGATGGAAGTGTACTGGCCGTACTGCGACTATGAGGTCATGATGAACCTGACCGAAGAGCTGATCCGAAACGCCGCCGTGGCCTCCAACGGTAAGGCGAAAATCGAATGGCAGGGCACGAGCCTTGACTTCGAGTCGCCGTTCCGCCGGGCCAGCATGGTCGAGCTGGTCAAGGAGCATACCGGCGTTGATTTCTCGTCGCTGACCGACGAAGAAGCCCGAAAAGAGGCTGCGTCCCGCGGCCTAGAAGTGAAGCCGACGGACAGCCGGTTCAAGATTCTAACCGAGTTCATGGAAGAGTTTGTCGAAGACCAGCTGATTCAACCCACGTTTGTCACCGGCCACCCGGTTGAGATTTCCCCGCTGGCGAAGAAGGACCCGCTGAACCCGGATTACACCCATCGGTTCGAGCTGTTCTGCTGCGGCAAGGAGCTGGCCAACGGGTACAGCGAGCTGAACGACCCAGTCGACCAGAAAGCCCGGTTCATCGACCAGATGAAAAAGAAGAGCGAAGGGGAGGACGAGACGCACCCGTACGACGCGGACTTCGTCGAGGCTCTTGAGCAGGGGCTTCCGCCCACCGGCGGCCTTGGAATCGGCATGGACCGGGTCATCATGTTCCTCACCAACTCCAAGTCCATTCGGGACGTCATTTTCTTCCCGACGATGAAGCCTCTGCAGGCTGGAGAAGGACAGAAGTAACTACCGAAACGAGGAGGCAGAAGCGTGTCGGACCGAGCCCGTTACGACGAACTGGTTGAGACCGTCAACGAGAACTCGTACCTGTACTACGTCAAAGACGCCCCAGTGCTGAGCGACTTCGAGTGGGACCAGCTCATGAACGAGCTTTTGTCCATCGAGCGGGAGCACCCTGACTGGATACGCCCCGATTCGCCGTCCCGGCGGGTTGGCGGCACGGCGCTGGACGCCTTCGAAAAGGTCACGCACCAAATTCCGATGCTCAGCTTGGAAGACGTGTTCAGCCCCGAAGAGCTGACGGGCTGGCTGGCTCGCGCGGAAAAGGAAATCGGTTCCCAATCGGAATGGTGCTGCGAGCTCAAGATCGACGGGCTGGCTATATCGCTGATCTATCAGGACGGCGTCTTCGTCCGCGGTGCCACCCGGGGCGACGGACACGTGGGCGAGGACGTAACCGCCAACCTGCGGACCGTTCGCTCCCTGCCTCTCAAGCTGCGCGGCTCAGTCCCCGGGCTGCTTGAGGTGCGCGGCGAAGTCTACATGGACAAAACGAGCTTTGAGGCCCTTAACCGGCGCAGGGAAGAAGCCGGCGAAGCGCTTTTCGCCAACCCGCGCAATGTGGCCGCCGGGTCATTGCGCCAGCTTGACCCGACCGTGACGTCTCAAAGGAATTTGCAGGTTTTTCTGTACTACGTGATGAACCCGCACGAACGGGGGTTTGAGACGCAGTCCGACTGCCTGAACTGGATGGCGTCAGTCGGCCTTCCCGTTCAGCCGGCTTGGCGCGTCAGCAGGGGAACGGCCGAAGCGGCTCAGTTCGTCGAAGAGTGGCGAGACCGACGGTTCGATCTGTCCTATGGAACCGACGGCGTCGTGTTCAAGGCGAACAAGCTTTCCGACTGGGATCTTTTGTCGGCGACGTCGCGGACGCCTCGGTGGGCCGTGGCGTTCAAGTACCCGCCGGAAGAGAAAACGGTTCACCTAGACGCGATCGACGTCTCAGTCGGCCGAACAGGCGTCATCACCCCGGTGGCGATCTTTCAGCCGGTCGTCTTGTCGGGAACCAACGTGTCGCGGGCAAGCCTGCACAACGGCGGAGAGATTGCCCGCAAGGACATCCGCGTCGGCGACTGGATTACCGTCCGAAAAGCCGGGGAGATTATCCCGGAGGTGGTGAAGTCGGACGCCTCGCGCCGGGACGGGACTCAGACCCCGTTTATCATGCCGGAACGCTGTCCGTCTTGCGGTCATCCGGTGGTTCAGCTTCAAGGCGAGGCGGCTCTACGGTGTCAGAACGTCAGCTGTCCGGCGCAAATGCTCGCCAGGCTCGTTCATTTCGCTTCCCGGGGCGCCATGGACGTTCGCGGTCTCGGCGAGGCTTTAGCCCAGCAGCTGCTGAGCTCCCGTCTTGTCGTCACTCTGGCTGACCTGTATCGGCTGACGGCCGATCAGCTGGCCGGCCTGGAGCGAATGGGCGAGAAATCGGCCTCTTCGCTCGTCCAAGCTTTAGAAGGGGCCAAAAAACGGCCGTTAGACAGACTTCTCGTCGCTCTGGGAATTCCGCTGGTCGGGCCGTCGGCCGCCCGCGCGCTGGTAGGCCGGTTCGGCTCTTTAGAGGCCATAGGACAGGCGACGGAAGACGAGCTCTCGAAGGTCGAGGGCATTGGCCCGGCGATTGCCGGTTCGGTAGCGTCATGGCTGGCTGACTCGGCAAACAGGGCCCTGCTTCAGGACTTTTCGTCGCTGGGACTTGAGGCGTGCACGTCGCGCGAGCCAACTCAGCCGGCCCAACCGGGGCCGTGGACAGGGCAGGTGATCGTCTTCACCGGCGAGATGGCGTCCATGCCTCGGTCACAGGCCTCAGAATTGGCGCGCGGTCTCGGGGCGAAAGTCACAGGATCGGTCAGCTCCAAGACGACGCTTCTTGTAGCCGGAGAGGCCGCAGGGAGTAAACTTGATAAGGCAAACAGCCTGGGGATCCCGGTGATCTCAGAAGAAGAATTTCTGTCCCGGCTTCAGGCGGCAAAGAGTACACTGTAAGAAACTCGGCCTTGCCGAGAAAAGCATCAGCGAAGGAGGATACCATGACTGGCCTCACGAAGGAAGAAATCCTGAAAATCGGCAAACTCGCCAGACTGGAAATTGATCCGAGCGAGCTTGACGCGTTGGAAAAGCATTTCGGCAGCGTCCTGTCCTACTTTGAAGTGCTGAAAGAACTGGACGTTTCGTCGGTCGATCTGGCTGACAAGGAAGGCGCCGAGTCCATGAGACTGGAGCCCGACGAGATCGGCGACAGCGGATCGAACCGAGAAGCGATTCTCTCCCAGGCCCCTCAGCGGGACGGGGACTTCTTCCGCGTGCCTAAGATCGGAGGCGACGAAGAGTAATGGACCTTTTTCGACTGACTGCCCGAGAAATGCTCGACGGGATGGCTGCCGGCAAGTTCACCAGCCGTCAGATTGTCCAGTCATGCTTTGACAGGATTGAGGCCCTTGAGCCGACGTTGCACGCCCTGCTGTTTATTAACAAAACGCAGGCGCTGGCTGACGCCGACGCCGCAGACGCCGCCCGTCAGGCGGGAAAGCCCCTCGGCCTTCTGCACGGCGTGCCGGTTATCCTGAAGGATAACCTGTGCACCAACGACATGCCCACAACCTGCGCTTCGAAGATGCTGGAGCACTACGTGCCGCCGTACGACGCGACGGTAGTCAAACTCCTTCGTCAGGCCGGCGCGGTCTTCTTAGGCAAGGCAAACATGGACGAGTTCGCCATGGGCGGCTCCACCGAGAACTCGGCTTTCGGCCCCACTTATAACCCGTGGGATCCATCCCGTGTCCCCGGCGGCAGTTCAGGCGGCAGCGCCGCGGCTGTGGCTGTCGGCTACGCGCCGCTGGCGCTTGGCAGCGACACCGGCGGGTCCATTCGTCAGCCCGCGTCGTTCTGCGGCCTGTTCGGCATGAAGCCCACCTATGGACAGGTGAGCAGGTACGGACTGGGCGCGTACGCCTCGTCGCTCGACCAAGTTGGCGGCTTTGCCCGGACCCCGGAAGACCTTTCCCTGCTACTGACCGTCCTCTGCCAGTTCGACCCGTACGACTCTACTTCGGCGAAACGCCCGGCTCCTGACCTGTCAATTCGTCGGCCAGAGAACCTTAAGGGGCATAAAATCGGCGTCCTGAGCCTGCCGGAGGACATGGCCTCGTCGATCGACGTTCAGGTTCGTTCAACCCTGAGCGACGCCAGAAAGCGCTTGGCCGACCTCGGCGCCGACGTCGTCGACGTTTCGCTTCCCGTCACGATGAAGTACGGTTTGGCGTGCTACTACGTCTTGGCCCCGGCAGAAGCCAGCGCCAACCTTGCCCGGTACGACGGCGTGCGCTACGGCTCGGCAGCGGTGGGCGCGTCGTCGCTCATTGACCTGTACACCCGCACCCGGGGCAGGTTCTTCGGCCCGGAGGTAAAGCGCCGTATTCTGACCGGCACGTACGTGCTCAGTTCCGGGTTCTACGACGCCTATTACCTGACCGCCCAAAAGGTTCGGCAGAAACTCAAAGAGGAGTTCGCTCAGGCGTTTTCTTCGGTTGAAGCCCTTCTGCTGCCCACGTCGCCGACGCCGGCATACCGCATTGGCGAGGTCACGGACCCGGTCGCCATGTACATGGCTGACCTGTTCACCATCCCGGTGAACTTGGCCGGGCTGCCGGGCGTCACCTACACGGCCCGGTTCACCGATAACGGACTTCCAGTCGGACTTCAGCTCGTCGGCGCCCAGTGGACCGACGGGAAACTGCTGAACTTGGCTGCTCTGTTAGGCAGCGAACATGAAAACGTCATCGCGGAAGGGAAGGTGCGGTCATGACGGCTTCTTATCATCCAGTCATCGGCCTTGAAATTCACGTTCAGCTGAACAGCAAGACAAAACTCTTCTGCCGCTGTAGCACCGACTATATCGGCGCCGTGCCGAACACCAATATCTGCCCGCGCTGCACCGGTCAGGTCGGCTCTCTGCCGGTGATGAACGAGGCGGTCGTCCGCATGGGCGTCCGCGGCGGGCTGGCGCTGAACTGCCATATCAATCTGGTCACCCGGTTTGACCGCAAGAACTACTTCTACGCCGACCTTCCGAAGGCGTACCAGATCTCCGAGTTCTACCTCCCGCTGGCCGAGCACGGCACCTTAACGATCACCGACGACGACGGCAACTTGAAGAAAGTAGGCATCACTCGCCTTCACCTGGAGGAGGACGCCGGCAAGCTCGTTCACGGCGGCAGCGACGGCCGAATCGTGTCGTCCACCCAGTCGTTCGTCGACTTCAACCGTTCCGGCGTCCCGCTGGCCGAAATCGTCTCCGACCCGGACCTTCGGTCGCCCGGCGAGGCAAAGAGGTACGTCATGGCCATTCGGCGACTCGTTCGGTATCTTGGCATTTCCGACGGCGACATGGAGCGGGGATCAATGCGCTGTGACGCCAACATCTCCGTCAAGTTTGACGACGGCCGATGGAGCTCCCGCACGGAAGTAAAGAACATGAACTCGCTGAAGGCCATTGAAAGCGCCTTGGCCTACGAGATTCAGCGCCACATCGCCCTTGTGGAAAGCGGCCGGCACGTGACGGCAGAAACGCGCAACTGGGACGACGCCAACAGGGTTACCACCGCGTCCCGAAGCAAGGAGGAAGCAAACGACTACCGGTACTTCCCCGAGCCGGATCTACCGCCGCTTGTCTTAACCCAAGACTTTGTCGACCAACAGGCGCGCAGCCTGCCGGAACTGCCGGATGCCCGGTATCAGAGGTACCTGAGCCAGTACGGACTGCCGGCTGAGGACGTGGATGTGCTGTATGAGAGCCGAGAGCTGGGCGACTATTTTGAAGAGATCGTCGCCGCTGGCGCCAGCCCGCGCAAAGCGTCAAACTGGATCCTTAACGACGTGCTGCGCCTTGTGACCGGCGACTTCTCGGCTGAAAAGCGGCCCATGTCCCCGGAACGGCTGGCTGGCCTGATTAAGCTGAACGAAGACGGAAAGATTTCCACCACCCAGGCGAAAGAGCTCTTCGAAGTGATGATTGCCAAGAACATGACCGCAGAAGAGGCCGCCAAGGCGACGAATCAGCGCATCGGCGCCGTCGAAGGGAGCGAGCTGGGGCAGATCGTGGAAAAGGTTCTGGCCGCCAACGCGGACGTGCTGGAAGTCATCCGTTCCGGTCAGGACAAAAAGGACAAGAAGCGCAAATTCCTGCAGGGACTGATCATGAGGGAAGTGAAGGGACAGGCCTCGCCTCAGGAAGTTTCTGCCCTGCTGGACGAGAAGATCGGTTAAAAACGATCTGAATCTGTTACAATAGATCAGTAATTGCGGGAAGCTCTGCCTCGGCACGAACGCTGTCCCGTTGAGGAAACCCCTTAAGGAGGTACAGGTGAATGGCACTCAGAACAGAAGACATTCGAAGCATCGCCGTGGTGGCCCACGGTGGAGCCGGCAAGACTTCCCTGACGGAGGCCATGCTGTTTGACGCCGGCGCCGTTACCCGACTCGGGACGATTGAAGCGGGCAATACCACCTCCGACTTCTCTTCCGAGGAGCAGAAACGGACCATTTCGATCAGCACCTCGCTGCTGAACTTCGACCATCGCGGGAAAAAGGTTTTCGTTCTCGACGTGCCCGGCTACGCGGACTTCATCGGCGAAATGCGCTCCGCCCTGCGGGTTGCCGGCAGCGCTGTTATGGTCGTCAGCGCCACTGACGGCGTTGAAGTCCAGACCGACAAGGCGTGGGAATTTGCCAAAGAGTTTGAGACTTCCACGATTTTCTTCATCAACAAAATGGACCGGGAAAACGCCGACTACAACGGCGTTTTCGAGCAGATCCGCGCTGACCTGACCAAAAACGCCTACCGTCTTCTGCTGCCAGTCGGCAAAGAGGCGGGATTTAAAGGCGTGGTCGATATCCTTAAAGACCGGGCGTACATCTACGACGACGCCTCAGGCAAGTTCAAGGAAGGCGACATCCCTGCCGACATGGTTACGGATGCGCACCGCGCCCGCGGATACCTCGTCGAGGCAATCGTCGAGGACAGCGATGAGCTGATGCTGCGGTACTTGGACGGCGAAGACATCCCCGTTGACGAGCTCATTCCTGTGCTTCGCCAGTGCATCGCCAAGTGCAAGATCTTCCCCGTCATGCCCGGTTCTGCCACTGCTAACATCGGCGTACCGCAGCTGATGGACCTGATCGTCGACTACCTGCCCGACCCGACGGCCATGAGAGAGCGGCCGGCTGTGAAAGAAGATCGGGAGATCTTCATCAAAGCCGATCCTCAGGCCCCGTTCAGCGCGCTGTGCTTCAAAGTCATGGTCGACCCCTACGTTGGCAAGCTCTCGTTCATTCGCGTCAACTCGGGCACGCTGACCAGCGACCAGACCATTTACAACGTCAACCGGCAGGAAGAGGAACGGATCAGCAGCTTCAAGATCATGCAGGGCAAAGACGGCGTTGACGTCAAGGAAATCACCACCGGCATGATCGTCGCCATTCCCAAGCTCACCAGCACGCGTGTCGGCGACACCTTGGGCAAAGCTGGCAGCAAGGTCCTGTATCCCACCATCAAGTTCCCCACGCCGGTGTACTCTGTGGCCGTTGACGCCCAGTCCAGAGGCGACGAGGACAAGCTGGGCAACGCGGTTCATCGGATGCTCGAAGAGGACCTGACCCTTCGGTTTGAAAAGAACCCGGAAACCAACGACAACGTGCTGTCCGGCATGGGCAACCTTCATCTGGACATCGCCTTAGCCAAGATCAAGGAGCGCTACGGCGTTAACCTGAACACCCGCACGCCGAACGTGCCCTATCGGGAAACCATCCGCAAGTCCGCCAAGGCTCAGGGCAAGCACAAGAAGCAGACCGGCGGACACGGCCAGTACGGCGACGTGTACATCGAGTTCTCTCCGCTAGAGCGGGGCGCCGGATTCGAGTTTGAGGACAAGATCGTTGGCGGCGCGATTCCCAAGCAGTACATCCCGGCCGTTGAAAAGGGCCTGCGGGAGTGCATGGTCAAAGGCGTCTTGGCTGCCTACCCGACGGTAGACTTTAAGGCCTCGCTTTACTTCGGCTCCTATCACGACGTCGACAGCTCCGAAATGGCCTTCAAGACTGCCGCACACTTGGCGTTCAAAAAGGGCATGACAGAAGCCTCGCCTGTGCTCCTTGAGCCGATCATGAACGTTGAAGTCATGGTCGCCGACACCTACCTAGGTGACGTGATGGGCGACTTCAACACCCGGCGCGGCCGCATCATGGGCGTCGACTCGCTGGGACGGCTGCAGGTCGTCAAGGCTCAGGTTCCTCAGTCTGAAATGTTCCAGTACGCCATTCAGCTTCGCTCCATGACCTCTGGGCGCGGCACCTTCACCATGGAATTTTCACACTACGACACGGTGCCGGAAGAAGTCAGCAAGAAGATTATCGCCGCCCGTCAGGGCTTGCTGGCCGAAGAAGAGGAGTAGCTTCAAAAGTCCCGCCTCATACCGCGCGAGCGGCACGGGGCGGGACTTTTCTTTGGACGAGTTTCTCTTTTCTAGAACCTAATCAGCAGAGCGGCCTGTTGACCGTTGGGAAGCGATTGAAGGACGATACGAACCGCCGCGCCGGTCCATTGAGCGTCCGGAACAGAGCTTTTCGCCGGCGTCGTCTTTTGGGGCGCGCCCCAAAGTTTTTTGCAGGCTGCCAGCAGAGCGGCCTTGTCTTTTTCCAAAACCTGAACGCCGCCGGCTCGGAACCCCTGCGGGCCGAACTCGTAATAAACTCCCACCGCCGGCACGCCGTTCCACGACGTCTCCGGCTTTGTCTTGACGTAGAGATCTACGCCTTTTCCAGTGGAAGTGACTTTTTGAAGAGCCTTCTTGAACGACGCAGCTTTTTGACCGGCCTTGATACCGCCGAAGCTCGTCGGCTCGTTCTTCAAAGTCGGGGCGCGAGGCGCCACATTCGCCGGCGTGGGATAGAGCCGCAGAATCCACAAGTTGTCCTGAGGAAACAAAAGACAAGTCGTCTTTTGCCCTTGCCACAGGTACCCCTTGGCCCCTTTTGTGTCCGTCAACTCAACCTGCTGAGGATCCCCCCAACGCTGAGAGCACTCTTTCAACGCGGCGGCCTTTTGGTTTGCTGCAAATGCCATTTCTACGGCCGAAAGCTTGCCGGAAGAGAACTGATAAATCACCAATTTGGTGGGAATGGATCCAAAAGGTTCTTTTTCGCGCTTTTCCCGCACAAAATTTTTTGTGTCCCCGTCCATCATAGGAAGAAAACGAGCCTGCTTTGTCGTTTGAGGAGTCCCCCAATTCAGTCCTCCATAGCCGGATGGTTCGTTAGAAAAGGCTTCGGCATGGGAAATAAAAGTTGCCAGCAGCAACGCCGCGCCGGCGAATGAAAAAAGACGATTCATATTTTTCCTCCAAGAAAATATTACCCCACAAACGGCCTGATCAGAGGGCAAAGCTACTTTAACAGCAGGACAAAAGGGAGTCAACAAGTTGACTCCGCGTAACACAAGGAACTGGCCACTTCTCAGGCAAAAAGAAAGCATTCAGATAAAAGGACCTTTATCAAACGAACCAGCCCGTGTAGCCCGTTTGAGGCTTGTCGACACGTGTGGAGCCTAACGTCTTAGAAATCTCCTTGGTCGCTTCAAGGAGGAACGGCAGAACCGCTTCAATCTTCATCTGGATATTTATCCCAGTAATGTGAGGCAGCGTGATGCTCAGAGCGGCGATGACCTCATTGGTATGGTTAAAGATCGGCGCGGCCAAGCATGAAATACCGCGGAACTGTTCCTGATTATCGACCCCATAGCCTTTTTCCCTGATAAGGGCCAATTCTTCACGCAGTGTTGTTTCATCGGTAATCGTATTTTCTGTGTAGGCCTTAAACTGCCGCAGCCCCCGAGGTGTCGGATGTTCCGCGGACTCAGACAGCAATCGGTCGAGCTTTTCTTCCGGCAGGTTCGCGAGAAGAACTTTCCCCAACCCGGTGCAGTACAGCGGGAAAAGAGATCCAAGGGGCAAGTGAATTTGAAGTGGCAGCGAACTCTCAATCTTGTAGATATACATGACCGAGTGACCGGCCAGAACTGCCAGATTGACGCTTTCACCGGTCCTCGTCGACAGCTTGTGCATGGCCGGCGACGCGATCTGATCAAGGCCTGTATGCTGGATTACCGCGTTGCCGATCTTGAAAAACTTCAAGCCGTTTAAGTATTTGGACGTCCTGGGATTCTGGTCAATATATCCTAACGACTTCAACGTTTTCAGGATCCGGTATACCGTGCTCTTATCGAGAGAGACTGCCTCGGCAATCTCAGAAACGCCAAGTTCGGCGTGATCCGTTAACGCCTCGATAATAGAGAACGCCCGGACAAGCGTTTGCACTTGTTTGCGCGGTTGAGTGTCTTCTGACATCGTTTCTAGACTCCTTCAAAAGGAAGATTGAAAGACCGCAAGCCTGATGTTGTGCCTGCACGCCTCTGATTAACGTTGTACAATCACTGTCGGTGCGTTGGAAGGTACATACGAACGAACGTATTTCCTAAACTGTTTCGCTGCTTCCTAAAATTAACCTTATTGTCTGGCTTATACTATAAATGAGATGCATTTCCCCCGCCAGAGTCCCAGAGTCATGCGCACAAGGCACCTAAATATTATATAGGGACAATCTAAATTTCACCGTTATATCTAATGGACGGGGTTTGCATTCTGTAGTTACAGGTTCAGTCTTTGTTCCATCGAGCGTTAAAAATTTGCTGCTGATAAGGAGGCTGCGGGGATGGGGGAGAAAGAGGATACCAGCGTTCTCAAGAAAAACGAATACGGTTTCGTCGAAGACCCTCGGTACAAGGTCTGCGAGCGCGAGGCGCGGTACGGAATTATTTTAGGGCTCGTCAATTTAGCAGTCTGGGCCATTGCAGGCTATGGATTAGGAAGCGGTCCAGTGGAAAATTACTCGTACATCATGGGATTCCCGGCTTGGTTTTTCATCAGCTGCATACTTAATTCTCTCCTCGCCGTCGGCGCGACAATTTACATCGTTAAACGAAAGCTCCTCAACATGTCCTTGGACCGCATGACCGAAGAAGAAGCTGCTGCGTTTGTGCGCAAGGAGGTCCAAAAGCGATGAACTCCATCGAATGGCTGACCTTAGTGCCCGTCGTCGTTTACTTCGCCGCGATGTACGCGATCGGCTTCTACGCGTCCGCGATGGTCAATCGGGCCAGCAAGCGAAAAGGCGGTAGCGGATCCGCGTTCCTCGAAGAGTACATGATCGGCGGCCGCTCCACCGGCGGCTTTGTCCTAGCGATGACGCTCGTTTCAACGTATCTCAGCGCCGGCAGCTTTATCGGCGGGCCAGGCACGGCCTACCGCCACGGCTTGGCGTGGGTCTTTTTAGCGATGGCTCAGATCCCCACCGGATATTACACCCTCATGGTTTTGGGGAAGAAGTTCGCTATCGTCTCCCGAAAAACGGGGGCGAACTCTATTTCTGACTTCCTGCGCCAGCGGTACGAGAGCAAGGCCGTGCTGATCATTGCTTCCCTGTCAATCATTTTCTTTCTCATCGCGGCAATTGCCGCACAGCTGATCGGCGCCAGTCGGCTGCTTCAGGGATCGACCGGCTTGGACTACAAGAGCGCGCTTCTTTTCTTCGCCGTCACTGTGATCGTTCACACAGCGGTAGGCGGCTATCGGGGCGTGGCGTTTAACGGCACGTTGCAGGGAATTGTCATGACATGCTCAACTGTGGCGCTTTTCGCCGCTGTCGTCATTAACGGCGGCGGCATCGCGAACATCATTCAGACCATGAAAGCCATGAACCCGAACACCATTTCGCCGTTCGGCGTACAGGAAGGCTTCATGACGGTCCCGTGGGTATCCAGCTTCTGGGTTCTCGTCGGATTTGCCGTTATCGGCCTTCCGGCAGTCTCCCAGCGCGCTATGAGCTATAAAGACACCCAGAGTATGCACTCTGCCATCGTGTACGGCAGCGTCGTGTCTTTGCTGCTACTGATGGGGATGCACTTAGTAGGAGCCTTCGGAGTGACGCAGGTGTCTGGCATCTCCGCCGGCGACTTGGTCGTCCCGACGCTCATCAAGAACCTGTTCCACCCGCTGATTGCCGGCATCGTCCTAGCCGGACCGTTGGCCGCCGCCATGTCGACCGTCGACTCTCAACTTTTGGTCGTCGTCGCGGCCATTGTCAACGACCTTTTGGTGAACTATATCAGGCCAGAGCTGAAAACGAAGGCTAAAACCCTTCGCCGCCTGACGTTTTTCACCTGCTCTGTCGTCGGTCTCATCACGATCGCACTCGCTTTCAACCCGCCGGACCTGATGGTGTGGCTCAACCTGTTCGCCACCGCGGGACAACTTTCGACGTTTCTGTGGCCGACGATTTTGGGATTGTACTGGAAAGGAGCCAACGCTCAAGGAGCTCTTGCCAGTATGGTCGTGGGAATTGGCTCGTATCTGGTCTTCAATTATTACGTCCCTCGCCCTCTGGCCCTGCACCCGATCGTGCCGTCCCTTGTCCTGTCGTTGATCGCCTTCGTCATCGTCTCTCAAACTACGAAAAAGCCTTCCGAGCGAGTGATTCGCCTTTTCTGGGAACTTTAATTAATCATTCTGTCAGGCCGTCCCGCTTGGGACGGCCTTTTCTATTTTGTTCGGCGAGCATCTAGCGCATAGCTGCCACGATATTCTTTCATCAAAATCTTGCTTTAATACGTTACTTGACAATCGTTAAAGCGACACTATAATGAAAATCACATAGTAATATTATGTTTTACTATACGAAACACCATTAAGATCTGTTCAAAAATTGAAATAAAGGGGAGTGATAACGTGAAGGTTGCTGTTCTTGGTTCAGGGGCAATGGGCTGTCTATACGGGGGGACCTTAGCAGAAGCTGGTCATCAGGTGACTTTCATTGACGTCTGGGCTCAGCACGTTCAAGCGCTGAATGAGCAAGGTCTTTTGATCGAAGAGAACGGAAAAGAAAAGCTCATCCGCAAGAATTTTAGAGCCGTTACGTCTCCCGAAGGTATCGGGCCGGTCGATCTTGTCATTGTGTTTGTTAAAGCCACGCTGACCGAAGTGGCGATGGAAGAAGCCAAGCCTCTTCTCGGTCCTAATACGATTGTGCTGACTCTTCAAAATGGCTTAGGTAACGTTGAAAAGCTCAATAGGGTTGCCGGGAGAGAACACGTTATCGCGGGGACGACAGCACACGGTTCGACCATTCTCGGTCCCGGACACATACGGCACGCTGGCAAAGGGAAAACGATTATCGGCGAGCAGTCAGGCGAAACGACGCGCCGAATTGAACAGTTGGCTGAAGCATTTCAAAAGGCCGGCTTTGAGACCAAAATATCGTCTAACGTGATGGGTCTCATCTGGACGAAGCTGATCGTCAATATCGGCATCAACGCGCTGACAGCGGTAACTGGGCTTAAAAATGGCAAGCTGCTCGAGTTCCCTGAAGTGAAGTCTTTGATGGAAAAGGCGGTGCAGGAAGCCTGTGACGTTGCCCGCGCGAAGGGCATTCGTCTTGAAATTACGGACCCGCAGGAACACGTTGCAAAGATCGCTCAAGCGACTGCTGAAAACAGGTCTTCAATGCTTCAGGACGTGACAAACAAGCGGATGACGGAGATCTCCGTCATAAACGGCGCCGTTGTTGCAGGCGGCAAAGAAGTTGGCGTTCCTACACCAGTTAACGATGTTTTGACGGCGCTGATTGAGACAAAACAGAAAACGTACAACTTGACCGACTAAAAGTTACGCAAACCCCAAACAAGCAAAGGAGGGCTACTCATGAAGATGTCTGCTCGTGTGTGCGGCGCTGCTTTCGCCGCAGCGGTGATGCTCCTCTCGACAAATGCTTTCGCTGACCCTACGTATACTCTGAAACTCGCCCATGCTGTTCCAGTCGAAAACCCCTATCACTATGGCGCGATGCGTTTTAAAGAGCTTGTTGAAGCTGAGACCAAGGGGGACATGGTTATTCAGGTTTTTCCAAACAATGAGCTCAGCACCGGCGAGCGGGATATTTTGGAAGGGCTTCAGCTTGGAACGATTGATATGTACGTCGGTTCTACCGGGCCAATGGGTGGGTTTGAAAAGAGTTTCCTGTTGTTTGACTTCCCGTTTCTTTTCAAGGATTTGAAAGACGCTTTTGAGGTTCTGGACGGCCCGATTGGCGACCACGTGTTCAAAAAGTTAGATTCACAGGGCATTCACGGGCTCGCTTGGATGGTAAACGGATTTAGAAACTTAACCAACTCGAAGCGTCCCGTCGTTAAAATCTCGGACGTTGCGGGGCTGAAGGTCAGAACGATGGAGAACAAGCTCCATATGGCGATGTGGCGGGAGCTGGGGGCGGATCCCACGCCAATGGCGTGGAGTGAAGTTTTCACCGCACTGCAGCAGGGGACGATCGACGGTCAGGAGAACCCGCTGACTGTTATCTATACTTCCAAACTGAACGAAGTTCAGAAATATTTAGCCTTGACCCGCCATGTTTTCTCCCCGGCGTTCATCGCTATTGCATCAAGTAAGTTCGAAGATCTTCCTGAAAAATATCAGGCAGTCATTGTAAAAGCCGCCAAGGCTGCCGCATTGCACGAACGAGAAGTTTACGAAAAAATGGACGCCGAATTTCTTGAAAAGCTGCGCGCTGCCGGTATGGAAGTTTCAACGCCAGATTTGGACGAGTACCGCAAAGCTGTACAGCCAGTGAATGAAAAATACCGCTCCGAGCTCGGTGACGATGCGGGACTGCTTGATCAAATTCTTTCCCGGTAACTGTGGTTTTTGCTGCAAGGTAACTTGATTCCACAAGCGAGGAGGAGATCACCATAAAGTTCTACAAAAAACTGTTGGATCTTCTCGAAAGGCTTTCAGAGTGGATTCTCTGTCTTCTCGTCAGCGCCATGGTCATTATCGTTTTTGCTCAGGTATTCTGCCGTTTTGTCCTCAAGGGGGCACTTCCTTGGTCTGAAGAGGCAAGCCGATACATCATGATCTGGCTTTCGATGCTTGGGGCGAGCATCGGTTTACGCCACGGAGCGCACGTCGGAGTCGAGGCTCTTGTCAATGTTCTTTCTCCAAAGTTACGCCGCGCCGTGCACATGCTCACGTGCCTGATCTCTTTGGGATTTTCTGGCGCTGTCGTTTGTTACGGGTACCGTCTGCTACACGTGGTTAAAAGGCAAGTGTCACCTGCTATGGAGATTTCAATGGTGATACCGTACAGCGCTCTTGTCGTGGGCGGCCTGCTGATGGGGCTTTATTCCATTGAGGCGGCGTTCAGGAAAGAAGAGACCTCGTCTGGCGGAAGCGAGGTGACGGCCGAATGATTTCGGTGCTCTTTGGAAGCCTCTTGGCATTTTTTGCTTTGAGCGTTCCTATTGCCATATCAATCGGCGCGTCAACGTTATTGGCGCTTTTCTCAAGCTCAATTCCCCCTACAGTTCTCGTTCAGAAAATGTTCACCGCCATGGACTCGTTCCCGCTGATGGCTGTCCCGTTCTTTATCCTTGCAGGGGCTCTGATGGAAACGGGAGGTATCTCACGCCGACTTGTCAACTTCGCAAATACCTTCGTAGGCCACTTCGCTGGCGGCCTCGCCTTTGTAGCCATCATCGCGAGCATGTTCTTTGGAGCCATTTCCGGTGCAGCTGTTGCTTGTGTTGCTGCTATCGGCGGCGTCTTAATTCCGGAGATGGTATCCCACGGTTACGGGAAGCCTTACACCGCCGCTGTGCAGGCAACCGCTGGGACGTTGGGAGTCATGATTCCGCCGAGCATTCCTATGATCATTTACGGGGTGATGACCGGCGTATCAGTCGGCGGGCTTTTTATGGGCGGCGTGCTTCCTGGCATCTTCATTGGTTTTTCATTAATCGCGGTCGCGTGGGTTATCGCTCGTAAAAACGGGTACCGGGGAGACCAACGGTACAGTTGGAGAAGCAGGTGGAAGGCTTTTAAAGAAGCATTTTGGGCCCTCCTCATGCCGGTAATTATTCTCGGCGGCATTTACGGCGGGGTGTTTACCCCAACCGAAGCGGCAGTCGTCGCCGTCGTGTATGGGCTGTTTGTCGGTTTTTTCGTCTACCGCGAACTGAAAGTGCAGCAGATCAAGTCGATTTTCGTCAAAACAGCCGTGAGTACTGCGGTCGTGATGTTCATCATTGGGGCCTCATCTGCCTTCAGTTGGGTCATTACAGCACACCATATTCCTCAAATGGTGACTAAGGCACTTCTCAGCATCACGACGAACAAAATCTTCATTTTGATCCTCATCAACTTGCTGCTTCTGTTTATTGGCACTTTCATGGAAACAGTGGCGTCGATCATCATTCTTGTTCCAGTTCTCCTGCCAGTTGTCACCGCTATTGGCGTGGATCCGCTTCATTTCGGCATTGTGCTGGTGGTGAACTTAGCCATCGGCATGGTGACTCCGCCACTTGGAGTGTGCCTATTTGTGAGCTGTTCTATCGCGGATATAACGCTGGAGGATATTACCAGAGCTGCTATCCCATTCATTCTTGTGATGATCGTCGACATTTTTATTCTCACGTTTGTACCTGCTTTGAGCACGTTCCTGCCGCGGGCAATGGGACTGTGCTGACCGAATGTTCTTGTGATGCGCAGAAGCATGTTTTCGTAGCGTGCAGTTGAGGGCGTAACGTTAATTCATTCCGAGGGAGACTTCAGCATGAAGAAGAAGATGTCGGTTCTTGATTTCAAACGGTACAAGGCGGAGGGAAAAAAGTTTGCTTACGTGACGGCGTACGACTACACGATGGCTTCGATCGTCGACCAAAGCGACGTGGAAGTTATTCTGGTCGGGGACTCTCTGGGCATGATCATGCTGGGCTATAAGGACACAACGCCCGTCACAATGGACGATATGATTCACCACATTCGTCCGGTTGTGAAGGGCGCTCCCAACACGTTTATCGTCGGCGATATGCCTTTCGGATCGTACAATAAGAGCATCGAGCAGGGCATCGAAAACGCCACGCGCATGATCAAAGAAACCGGCTGTGACTGCGTCAAGCTGGAAGGCGGAGCCAAATATGCCGAGCTGGTTCATGCGATCGTCAACTCGGGCATCTCTGTGATGGGGCATATTGGGCTGACGCCGCAGAACGCGACGCAGCTTGGCGGCTTCAAAGTCCAGGGCGGCACGCCTGAAGCGGCTCAGCAACTGATTGAGGACGCCAAGGAGTTGGAGCGGGCCGGCGCGTTCTCGATCGTCCTCGAGTGCGTTCCCAAGGTGGTCGGCAAGGCGATCAGCGAGGCCGTCTCCGTCCCGATTCTTGGCATTGGAGCCGGCCCATATGTCGACTGCCAAGTCCTCGTGACGCAGGACTTGCTTGGAATGTACGGCGACTTTAAGCCGAAGTTCGTCAAGCTGTTCGCCAACGTGCGCGACGTGATGGTGAACGCGTTGAACGAGTTCCATAAAGAATCTCTCAGCGGAGAGTTCCCGTCCGACGAGTACAGCTTCAATAAGGATGTCCCGCTGAACAAGCTTTATTAGTCTTTTGGCGCACAAAAGGGAGGCCGACTTCTTTACCAGAAGCCGGCCTCCCTGTTTGTTTCGAGAAAAAAGCTATTTCTTTTCTTCCCGCTGGGCGATAGCCTTGGCCACCGCTGCGGAGACTTTGTCAGCATCTGGCCGATAGGGCAAGGTGATATGGTACTTGCCCGGGTACTTGGCGTTGACTTCCCGCGCCACTTCTTCGGCGTGGTTGCAGCGCGCCCATGCGCGGCGGCCTACTCCGCCTAAAACGTCCCACATCATGGACGAACGAATGATCTCGTCGGTTTCCGGCCGGCCGTCGAGCAGCAGGCCGAATCCGCCGTTGATGCACTTGCCGATGCCGACACCGCCGCCGTTGTGAAGCGTGCACAGCGTCATGCCGCGGGCGGCGTTTCCGGCGAAGGTCTGAGTTGCCATGTCGGCGCAGATGTTGCTTCCGTCATAGATGTTGCTGGTCTCGCGGAACGGGCTGTCCGTCCCGGAGACGTCGTGGTGGTCACGGCCAAGCATGACCGGGCCGATTTTCCCTTCCCTGACCAGCTGGTTGAACCGCAGGGCGATGTCCCGACGGCCTTCGGCGTCCTGGTAGAGAATGCGGCACTGGGTGCCGACGACGAGTTTGTTCTTTTCCGCGTCGCGGATCCAGACCCAGTTGTCGTAGTCTTGGCTACGCCGGTTGGGATCGATGCAGTCCATTGCGGCCTGGTCGGTTGCCACGAGGTCTTCGTGCCGGCCGCTCAGGCAGCACCAGCGGAACGGTCCGTAGCCGTAGTCGAACAGGACGGGCCCCATGATGTCTTCGACGTAGGATGGCCAAATGAACCCGTCGTATGTGTCCTGTCCGTTCTTGGCAATTTCCTTGACGCCGGCGTCGAAGACGGCCCGCATGAAGGCGTTGCCGTAGTCGAAGAAGAACGTGCCTTTTTTGGTAAGCCGCTTGATGACTTCAAAGTGGCGGCGGAGGGACTCGTCTACACGGCGGCGGAATTCCTCCGGGTTTTCGTGAAGCATCTTCGTCCGCTCTTCAAAGGTGAGGCTGACAGGGCAGTAGCCGCCATCGTAAACGGCGTGGCAGGACGTCTGGTCGGAGAGAAGATGAATGAAGATGTCGTGGCTGTCGGCGTATTCCAGAAGGGTGACCACGTTGCCGTGGTAGGCGATCGACAGGGCCTTCTTGGCCGCAAGAGCCTCCTTGGCCAGAGCGAACGCTTCTTCAGGCGTCTCGGCGACCTTGCTCACCCAGCCCTGATCGTACCGCGTTTTGATTCGGGAGGCGTCAACTTCAGCGATAACAGCCACAGCACCGGCGATTTCGCCGGCCTTGGGCTGAGCGCCGCTCATGCCGCCCAGTCCTGACGAGACGAACAGGATGCCAGCCAAGTTCTCTCTGGGGCCGACGCCGAACTTCTGCCGTGCGGCGTTCAAAATGGTATTGAATGTGCCGTGCACGATGCCCTGCGGGCCGATGTACATCCAGCCGCCGGCGGTCATCTGACCGTAGTTGGTGACGCCGAGCTGCATGCCCCGGTGCCAGTCCTCCTGGTTGTCAAACAGGCCGACAAGGAGTCCGTTGGTGATGATGACCCGCGGCGCTTCCGGCTTGGAAGCGAACAGTCCGACCGGGTGGCCGCTTTCGATGACAAGAGTGGTGTCGTCGGTGAGCTGCTCCAAGTACTTCTTGATGAGCCGGTACTGAAGCCAGTTCTGGCAGACCTGTCCGGTCTCGCCGTAGGTGACGAGCTCATAGGGATAAAGAGCAACGTCAAAGTCCAAGTTGTTGTCGATCATCACTTGGAATGCCTTGCCGGCCAAGCATTCCCCCTTGTACTCGTCAATCGGCTTGCCGTGCAGTTTCCCTTCCGGCCGGAACCGGTAGGCGTAGATGCGGCCACGGGTGCGGAGCTCTTCCATGAACTCGGGGATCAAGGCGTCGTGCAGCTCCTCAGGGACGTATCGAAGGGCGTTCTTGAGCGCCAGTTCGGTTTCGGACTGGGACAGCGTCCAGCCCCGGTCAGGAGCGCGACGGATGCCTTCGACGAACTTCGGATAATCGGGCAGAGTAGCGTCCAGCTTAATCGTCATCGCCTCGCGGTTGAGGCTGTTTTCGCTTTTTGCGAACAAACGGGCCGCCTGTGCAGCAGATTGGGCGGTCTTATCCCGCGTTTTCGCTTCGTTCATTGTGACGCCTCCTCAGAAGATATAAACTTTTGTTATGCCAGAGCCTTCTCAAGCAGCGCTTTAACGTCGGCCACGGCGGCTTCTGCAGTCTCGAGCGCCTTTTTAATTCTGTCCTTGACGGAAGCCGAGAACGCCTCGTCCTTGAAGCCCAGCAGGTTCACTCTCACGTTGTAGCTGGCGGCAATGGCGCCGGCCATGGCCATGTGAGCGGCAGAGCCGCCGTCGGTGACGGCGTTCGGATTGCCGTAGGTCACGGCAGTTTTTGCCAAGCAGGCCGCTTTGGCGCAGGCTTCGCAGGTTTTCAGCGGAACTTCAATGGTCACCTTCGTGGCCGCCTGAATGGCCTTGCTCCGGGCCGCTTTTTCCTCGTCAGTGCCCTTGGGCAACTTAAACGCTTTCATCAGCTCGTTGAACGATTCTGTGTCCTCGTCGATCAGGTCCAGCAGCTCCGACGCGAGTTCTTTCCCCTCGGTCAGCAGCGGCTTGATCATCGGCTCATTGTCCTTGAACTTTTCCCGACCGACAGTCAGTTCGGAAACCATGGAGGCAAGTCCGGCAGCCAAACTGCCGGCAAGGGCCGCCACGCTGCCGCCGCCAGGCGCAGGAGAGTTGGACGCGAGTTCCTTCACAAAACCGGTTACAGTCATTTCCACGAGCTTCATGTAATATCCCCTTTCAGATTTATTGGTTCAAAAAACTAAAACCACACTAAGAAACGTACACGCCGCGCTTGTACACTTCGACGACTGGGCTCGTGCCGGCGTGGTATGCGAGGATCGCCGGCGTCTCCCCGTCGAGCAGGAGGAAGTCGGCCTGCTTTCCTTTTTCCAAGCTGCCGATCTTGTCCTGCATTCCAAGACTCCACGCCGGGTTCAGCGTGGCCCCGACGAGGGCCTCTTCAACCGTCATGTTCATGTTCATGACGGCCAGCCCGACGACAAACGGCATGGACTCGCAGAAACAGCTTCCCGGGTTGCAGTCAGTTGCCAAGGCAACCGGCACGCCCAAGTCGATCATCTTCCGCGCCGGGGCGTAGGGCTTTTTCAGGCTGTAGGCCGTGGCGGGCAACAGGTCGGCGATGACGCCGGCCCGTCCCATGGCGGCCAAGTTCTTTTCGTTGGCAGCCAGCAGGTGTTCTGCAGAAATGGTTCCGAGTTCTGCCGCCAGCCCTGCGCCGTCGGTGTCAAACACTTCGTCGGCGTGGATCCTCAGCCCCATGCCAAGGTCCCGGGCCGCCTGCAGAAGCCGGCGGCTTTGAGGGACAGTGAACACGCCCTCTTCGCAGAACACGTCGCAGAACTTCGCGATGCCCTGTGCCTTCACGGCCGGGAGCATTTCAGAGATCATCAAGTCGATGTACTTATCCGGGTCGGACTTGTACGCCGGCGGAACCGCGTGAGCGCCCATGAAGGTCGGGACGATGTCCAGCGGCGTTTCTTCGGCGATTCGGCCGATGACCCGAAGCATTTTGAGCTCCAGCTCGGTCGTCAGGCCGTAGCCGCTCTTGATTTCCATGGTCGTCGTGCCGGTCGAGAGGGCCGACAGGACGTTGCTCAGAGTCTCTTCAAACAGCTCTTCTTCGGTGGCTCCTTCCACCGCCTTGACGGAGGAGAGAATACCGCCGCCAGCGGCGAGGATTTCCAAGTAGGTCTTGCCGGCCAGCCGCATGGAGAACTCTTTTTCCCGCCGAGCAGCAAAGCAGATGTGGGTATGAGGGTCGACGAAGCCGGGAATCATGCAGCACCCGTCGCAGTCTTCCTCCGTGACGTCGTCAAACGCCTCGGCTGTCGCCTTGACTTCGTCCTCGTCGCCGACCGCTTGAATAATGCCGTCGCAGGCCAGCAGTGCGCCGCGCTCCCAGCTGACCACCCGCCCCTGTTCCGAGCCGGCGGCCGGTCTCTCACCGCTGATAGGAGTCGTAATTGAAACGTTGGTAAAAAGGGACGCGCTCATGGCGCTACGCTTCCTGTTCTCCCATCAGTTCCAGCAGCTTGAGCTCCAGCACCTGCTCGTTCTGGAAGTCGTCGATCTGCATGTAGTACGCCGCGCTGTCCAGCAGTGCCCCGGCGGGAATCATGCCGTACACTTCGGTGCCGTTGACGGTCACGCCCCAGCGGGCCGCTTCCATGCGGATGAACTCAAGGGTCCGATACATGGCGGTCTTCTCGTAGTCAACGATGTTCATCGACACCTGGACAAGGCCTTTTTCTTTCAAGTCAACGCCCATGCCCTTGACGCAGGCGAAGCCGCCGCCGGAGGCGCGAACGCGCTTGGCGATGGCGTCGGCGATAGCCTTGTTCGTCGTGTTCAGGTTGACGTTGTAGGCCACGAGGAACTTGCGGGCGCCGATGACCGTGCCTCCGGCGGTGGGGTGAAGCCGATCCTTGGTTCCCACGTCGGGCTGACGGCTCGGGTCAGTCTTTACAAGTTCCTTCAGGGCTTCGTACTGGCCCTTGCGAATCTGCTCAAGCCGAGTGCGGTCCGGCCGGACGGACGCGGCCTCGTAGAAGAACACGGGCACGTCAAGCGCGTCGTTGAACCGTTTGGCGAAGCTGTGAGCCAGCTCGACGCACTCGTCCATGGTGATGTTCTTCACCGGCGTGAAGGGGATGACGTCCACCGCGCCAAGACGGGGGTGAGCTCCCTGATGGGTGTTCAGGTCGATATTCTCGACCGCAACCCGGCTGGCCTCGAGAAGGGCGTCGCAGATGGCCTGAGGCTCGCCGACCAAACTGACTACCAGTCGGTTGTGGTCTTGGTCCGCCCGGTAATCGAACAGATAGCAGCCCTTGCGGTTCTTAAACGGGGCGACGATGGCCTCGATGACGTCCTGACGACGGCCCTCACTGAAATTCGGTACGCATTCGATTAACTGTCTTGCCATGGACAACACCCTTTCAAAATTTATTGAGCGGCAGGCCCAGGTCTGCCGAAGTTCTACAAGTTTTGAGAGATGACCCGTGACGTTGCCAACAGCTTCTGAAGGAGCTCATCAAACCGGTCTGAGAACGTTCCGGCCAGTCCGGCCAACCCCAGCTGAGCCACAAACTCGCCTGACTGGTCGAAAACAGGCACGCTCAAATCAGCGGCGTGGGCGATCCACTCTTCCTGAGAAAACGCCCAGCCCTGACGGCGTATCGTCTGGACGTCATTTCGCAGCGCGCTTTCGGAGGCCTGCCGTCCGTCAGGCCGAACTGGCGAGGCACGGAAAACCTTTTCGCGGACGCTTTCCGGCGCCCAGCTCAGGAGAATTTTTCCCGTCGCTCCGGCGTGAAGCGGCACTGTCATGCCGGGATGAGCGACGAACTTGACCGCTATTTCCGGCTCCTCGGTGTGAACGCACAGGCCGCGGTCGCCGTCGAGCAGACTGAGCAGCGCGGTCTTTCCCGTCGCCAGAGCGAGTTCCCTCATCGGACCGGCGACCCGCTGGGCCAGGACGTCAGAAATGTTTCCGCTCCTGCCGAGCAGCAAAAAGCGAAGGCTAGGGCAGAACCGGTCGTTGGCGTCCCGAACAACCCAGCCGGCAGAAGACAGGGAAAGAAGGATTCGGCCCACAGAGCTTCGAGGAACTGCCGTCTGAGCTTCGAGATCACGAACCGTCAGACGCCCCTTGCCGCGGGTCAACGCTTCCATTAGAACAACTACTTTCGCCGCCGCGTCGAGCCGCTCGTCCTTGTCCACCAGCTCCACCTCCATAAACAGGACAGCTTGTCCCATTTATTTCATCATACGGGCCGATTCTCTGAAAGTCAAGGTATCAAAGAGCCAGGGCCGCTTCCTCGAATTGACGGCGGGGCCGCGCAAAGCGTTCTACAAAGCTTATGTCAGCTGAATCATGCTAAAATAACGCATCGGCGGCCTTTTTCAGCCTGTGCTGCCGCGGAGGAAGCGATGACGTTAAACGTACTCATAGCCATGGACTCTTTCAAGGGAAACCTGACTGCGCTTCAGGCAGGCCGAGCGGTGGAGCGCGGCCTGCTCTGCGCCTGTCCGGCCGCGCGCACTCGGGTTATCCCCGTCGCCGACGGCGGGGAGGGCACGGTCGAAGCCTTTCTGGCCGCGGTCGGCGGCGAAAAGCGCACGTCTGTCGTTCACGGCCCGCTCGGCGCCTTGACGAAAGCGTCGTGGGGACTGCTGCCGGACGGACGGGCTGTTGTCGAACTGGCTGCGGCTTCCGGGCTGCCGCTCGTCGCCAAGGACAAGAGAAGTCCGCTTCGAGCGAGCACCCGAGGCACCGGCGAGCAGATTCGCGAAGCCCTGAACGCCGGCTGCCGAACGATTGTGCTCGGCCTTGGAGGCAGCGCGACGATCGACGGCGGGCTCGGGATCCTGACGGCGTTAGGAGCTCGGGCAACCGATCAACGTGGCAACCTGCTTCCGCCCTGTGGGGCGTCCCTTGAAAAAATCGCCCAGCTGGACCTGTCCCAGATGGACAGCCGGCTAAGCGGCTTGAATTGGCTCGTGATGTGCGACGTCCAAAACGTACTCTGCGGTCCTCTGGGAGCGGCAGCGGTTTTCGGCCCTCAAAAGGGCGCGCGGGGCAAAACGATTGAACGGCTCGACGCAGGGCTTGCCAATTGGGAAACTGTTCTCCTGCAGGCCACAGGCCGGGACGTGTCGACCCTTCCGGGCGGCGGCGCGGCCGGCGGCGCCGCCGCTGGGCTTGCTGCCGTTTTCAGCGTCCCGCTTCTGCGGGGAATCGACGTGGTGGCCGAGCTAACCGGTCTGAAGGACGCGATGAGCTGGGCCGATTTGGCCTTTACCGGCGAGGGACGTCTGGACGCGCAGACCGGTTTCGGCAAGGTCATTTCCGGGCTGTCAGCCTGCGCGAAGTCCTGCGGCGTGCCTCTTGTGGCACTGACTGGAAGCCTGGGGGGCGACTTTAAGGACATTGAAGCGCTCGGCTTAAGCGGCGCATTTGCCATCGGCGCGGGCCCCTGTCCGTTCGCTCAAGCGCTGAAAAGGAGCGAAAGCGACTTGGAGCGGATGGCCGGGACGGTTACCCGCCTGTTCACTCAGTCGCGGCTTCAGAAGTCCGACCGGGCCGCCACAGAGAGCTGACCAAGAGGGACGCGAGGACAAGGCCGGCGCCGACGACAAAACGAAGGCTCACCGTTTCGCCGAACCAAGCGACGCCGACCAGCGTGGCAAAGACCGACTCGAGGGAGAAGATCAGGCTGGCCCGGGTTGGAGTTGTCAGCGGTTGGGCCCACATTTGAAGAGCAAACGGCACGAGCGTGCAGCCGATCGCCAAATAGACGAGCGCCAGCCAGACTGAGCCAGTTGGAAACGCCTGAGGAAGAGGATCAAAGGCCAAGGCGAGCGGAACGCTGAGCGCCGTTCCTAAAATCGACTGGGTGATGGAAACAGCCAACGGGCTGGAATACCTCATCATCAGCGTTACGGCGAGAATCTGAGCGGCCGACGACAGAGCCGCCAGGATGCCGCACAGCTCTCCGGCGCCGAGGCCGAGTCCGGGCGTCCACGACAAGGTCGCCATGCCGAGGGTACAGATACCGGCAGAGACGACGTCGCTTCTGTTCGGCGTTCGTCCCCAGAGCCACAGAAGCACCGGCAGGACAGCCACGTACCCAGACGTCAGGAACGCAATTTTCCCCGTGTCAGCAAAGCGTAGCCCGGAAGCCTGAGCAAAAAGAGCCGTTGACAGCGTCACGCCGATGGCGGCGCCAGAAATCCAGTCGGCCCGCGTCAGTTTCGCGGCGCGGCGGGGGAGACAAACGACCAGCACGGCAGCCGTCATGGCGAAGCGAATCGCGATGAGCCAGAACGGCCCGACAGCGCTCAGCGCCAGCTTCATCGCTCCGAACGAGAGGCTCCAAAGAATACAGCACAACAATATGGCCAGATCCCCAAGGGTACTGGTCTTTCCATGAAGCACGGCAGGAACACCTCCGCAGACAGATGTTTAGTCATGATAAGCGGCCAGAATAGGGAAAGGACGACGGCGGATGAACTCATCAGACGATTACCAAGAGCTTTCTTCCAGTTCATCCCAGTACGTCCGTCAGCACCTGTCGGATCTGGTCCGTTGGCGAGGCTGGGACGCAGGGAGAGAAGAGGCCAGCCGAACTGGCATGCCCTTGCTGGTTCTCGTCGGTTTTGCTTCCTGCCACTGGTGCCACGTCCTAGCGCGGGAAACGTTTCGTGACCCTGACGCCGCAGAGCTAATCAATCGCCGTTTTGTCCCCGTGGTAGTCGACCGGCAGGAACGCCCCGACTTGGATAGGTACTACATGTCCGCCTGTCAGGCGACCGGCGAAGGGGGCGGCTGGCCGCTTCTCGCCGCCGCGCTGGCAGACGGCCGGCCGTTTTTTCTCTCCACTTACCGGCTGTTGAACGGGCCGGAGGGGATGTACGAAACACTTCTGGCGATCGCAAACCTCTGGGAAGCCGACAGGCCCACCGCAGAGCAACCATAGACGACTGGGTCAAAGAGGCTCGGACGCCGCCAGCGCCCTCCGAGGAGGCAGACCTCAAAGGGGCGGCACAGTTCTTAGTCCGGGCGCAGAGCCCCGAGACCGGCTCGTGGGGCCGGGCACCGCTTTTTCCTCAAATGCACTTGGCGTCGTTTCTCTTTCAGGCTTCGTCGGTTCTGAACGTTCCTCAGGCAGCCGACGCTGCTTTAAAACTGCTCGAACGGGTCTGCCGCGGCGGCATATGCGACCCCGTGTCAGGGGGTATTTTCCGCTACAGCACCGACGACAGGTGGCTCGTCCCTCACTATGAGAAGATGTTAGCCGACAACGCCCTTTTCATCAACGCCTGTTTGGACGGATGGCAGCGTTCAGGCCGATCGCTCTTTCTCTTCTGTGCCCGCCGAGCACTTCGCTGGCTTTTAACTCGACTTCAAAACCCGAACGGGACGTTCGCCGCGGCGACGGACGCCGATTCAGGAGGCGGAGAAGGCGCGTATTACGCGCTGACGCCTCAGGACGTGAGGGAGTCGGGCGCCAACCGGCCGGCGGAGCTCTGCGAACTCTTAGGGCTGTCGGCCAACCAGCCGATTCCTCACCTGTCAGATGGAGCTGACATTGGTGCTCTGCCGGTCAGCGAACTTGACCGGCTTGACCGATGGCGGGACGACCGGAGCGAACTTCTCGTTGGCCAGCTCGTCATGACGAGCTGGAACGGGCTGGCCTGCGCCGCTCTGGCACGCTTCGGCCGGCTGAACTGCCCCGAGGCCGCGAGAGCGGCCGAGCGGTCCGGACTGTGGCTGAAAGGACAGCTCGACGCCGGGAAGTCGGCGTTTCTCGAGGACTGGGCTTTTCCCCTCTGGGGGCTGTGGGAACTGTATCAGGCGAACCCCAGTCGGGCCCGCGCGGAGTACCTAGCAGAGAAAGCGTTGCAGATGATTAACAAGTTTGCCGGCGCGCCTGACGGCGGGCTTTGGGACAGCGTCAGCGGCGACGTGCCGCCGTCGGCTGAGCGGTTTGAAGGCGGCCGACCGACCGGCAACGCGGTCGCGGCGTTCCTGTTGGCCCGTTTGGCGGCGGTCTCCCAGCGTCAGGACATCTGGGACGCTTGGGAGAAGATAAAAAACTCCCTGTCGTTCGACCTCCGGTTAGCCCAGTTCTTTGGGATGGCAGCCCAAGCCGCCGTCAGTTCGCCTGAACGGCTGATTCGAGTGGCAGCCCCTGCCGGCGAAGCGCAGCGTCTGTCGCAGGCCTTGGCAGAAAAACAGATGCCGCTGGCAGTGATAGCCGAAGGCGGACGGGGACCAGTGGCTCATCTGTCAGGGTCAGAGGTGCTTTCCACCTCAGCCGACGCTTGAAAAAACGATCGAAGCGCTCGAACGTCTCAGCGCTGGAAAAACCGTTCAATAAAAAGGCCGCCCGACAGGGGCGGCAGAAAAGGACTGATTCTGTGAAGAGTTTGACCGAATGGGGCGGCGCGAGCCTGATCGAGTTGGCTGAGCGTTTCGGCACGCCGCTGTACGTTTTCGATGAGGCAGAGCTTCGACGGCGGTGCCGTCGCCTTGTCGAGTCGGTGAAGAAGTATGATGCTGACGTCTACTACGCCGGCAAGGCGTTTTTGCCCTTGGCAATGGCTCAGCTGGTCTCCAGCGAAGGGATGGGCCTCGACGTCGTTTCTTTAGGAGAGTTGGCGCTCGCCTTGTCCGCGGGAATCAGCGCCGGACGGATAGAACTTCACGGCAACGCGAAGACCGAGGAGCTGTTGAGCCGGGCGCTCCGACTGGGAGTCGGGCGAATCGTCGTCGACAGCGCCGACGAACTGGAGCTTTTAGGCCGCTTGGCAAAAAACGAAAAGACGCCGCCTAAAATATTGCTGCGCGTGAGCCCGGGCATTGCAGCAGGAGCGCATCACGCCATTCAGACGGCCACAGACGACTGCAAGTTCGGCTTTTCGCCGGCCCAGCTGGTCCATGCGGTCAAGCGGGCGGCCGATCTGCCGGTTGTACTGGCAGGCCTTCACGTTCATCTTGGCTCGCAGATTGACCGGCTTGAGCCCTTTTTCGAGGGCGTTCAGACGATGGTTGATCTGCTGGCGTCGCTCAAAAACGCCTGTGGGTTTGAGGCAGACGAGATGGACTTAGGCGGCGGTTTTGCCGTCCGGTCTCCTGAAGGTCCGCTGGACGCGGGGGACTTTATCGAAAAAATCTGCTTGAGAGCAAAGAGCGCGTCGTCAGCCGCCGGGCTTCGGCTCCCGCGGCTCAGCTTTGAGCCGGGCCGATGGGTCAGCTCGCCGGCCTGCGTCACGGTCTATCGCGTCCAGTCGGTCAAAGAGACCACCAGCGGGCGAATCTACGCGGCGCTCGACGGCGGCATGACCGACAACCCGCGCCCCTGCCTGTACGGCGCGCCTTACAGTCCGGTTCTCGTCTCTTCGGCTGACGAACGGAAGGAAGGAACCGTGACCTTGGCAGGGTGCTGCTGCGAGTCCGGCGACGTGCTGGTTTCCGACGCCGTCATGCCGGAGCTTCGCCGCGGCGACCTCGTCGCGCTGCCGGACACAGGGGCGTACACCTACTCGATGTTCATGACCTATAACGGCGCGTTCCGTCCGGCGGTCGTCTTCGTCTCGTCCGGCACGGCCCGGCTCGTCGTACGCCGGTGGAACGAAGGTGACCTGTTGAAGGATCAGCTTGGATTGGAGGGGAGACAGTGAATTTCTGGAAGATGAACGGCAACGGCAACGACTTTATCGTCGTCGACGCGACCGCCGCGGAGAACATTGGGCTCGACTGGCCAGCTGTCGCCCGGGCCCTGTGCCCTAGACGCCAGTCGATCGGCGCCGACGGGCTGCTCGTCATCAAGCGATCGAAGACGGCGAACTTTTTCATGAGAATTTTCAACGCCGACGGCAGCGAAGGGGAAATGTGCGGCAACGGCGCCCGCTGCGCCGCCCGATTTGCCGCCTGTGCCGGACTGGCCCCCCAGTCGATGGAGTTTGAGACGATGGCCGGGCTCATGAGGGCGCGAGTTGACGGCCGGTACGTTGAAATCAACATGGGCCGCGTCAGGCCAGAACCTGAGTGGTCCGACAGGACGATGACGCTGGAAGGCGAAACGTTTCGGGCCACGTTTGCGCTCGTTGGCGTGCCGCACCTCGTTCTCTTTTCCCGTGAGGAGGTCGGAGTTGACTTCGCCCGACGGTGGGGCGAGCGGTTGAGGAACGACACGGCCCAGTTCCGGCAGGGGACGAACGTCACGTTTGCGGCGCCGATTGCCCGCGGCGAGATGAGGGCGGTGACCTATGAACGAGGCGTTGAGGACCTGACAGAGTCGTGCGGCACCGGGTGTGTGGCTGTCGCCTTAGCCGCCCGATTGAACGGCCTCTCTGGCCCAGTGACGGAAGTGCATAATCCCGGCGGGACGAACCGAGTTTCCCTGACTGAGATGGGAGACGGAGAATACGAAGCCCTTCTTGGCGGAACGACGTCCCTCGTCATGACCGGCCAGACCGGACCAGACGTCTTACCGCTAGCCAGCCGTTAACTACAAGAAGGCCGCGCAGGAACT